>JBAVIQ010000078.1:0-2040 GCA_049687035.1 Steroidobacteraceae bacterium | reverse complement strand
GCAGGTAGAGACCCGTGCCGAGGATCAGCACCAGCATCGCCGGGCCCCAGACGAACGAATCGAGGGCGTTGATCCAGTTGGTGAAGGTCGTCATGAGCTCCCCTGTGCGCGCAATTCAATGCGCGGTCGATGCTGCCTTGGCGTGCCGCACGTTACCTCAGTTCGCCGTCGCGCGACAGCGAGCCACGCCCGAATCCCGCACGCGTCCGTCGACGTCGATGAAGCGCCACGAATAGCTGCCGCGTTCGAGCGACAGCTGCAGCACGCCGTGTTCGAGCACGCGCGCCTCGCTTCGGTACGGCGGTTTCCAGAACCCGTAGAGTCGTGCGCCACCGGTACCGACGACGAATTGCCGCGGCGCGTGGCCGTTGCGCGGTGACTGCCCTTCGGCATCGAGGGGATCGAAGCGTTCGTAGAAATGTTCGTGCGCGCTCAGCACCAGATCAGCGTCGTAGCGGTCGATCAGCTGCCAGAATCGTCGCATCTTGTCGCCTGAACCACGATGCATTCCGGAGGAGTACAACGGCGCGTGCCACATGACGAGCAGGCAGCGCTGCGTCTGCGCAGATGCCTTCGCCTCATCCGCGAAGAGCCGCTCCAGCCATTCGTACTGCGCCTGCAGCGCACTACCGTCGACGTTGCTGTCGAGTGCGATCAGCTGCCAGTCATCGGTCAACGCTCGGGTGAAAGCGATGAAGCCGCCGCCGTGCAGCGCATCGGCACCGAAGTATCGGAGGAAATCATCGGCATTACCGCGCACGTAGTCGTGGTTGCCGGGAGTGGCGATCGTCGCCGCACGGTGCCGGCCCCAGGTCGGCTCGTAACACGAGGCGAGCGTCTGTGCGTCGCCATGCGGGTACGCCATGTCGCCGAGGCCGAGCACCAGCGCACCGTCGGGCACTAGTCGCGACGTGCGGGCGGCCATCGAATCAGCGGGCGCACGGCCATTGCAGTCGGCGATGTCGCCGGCCGCGTAGACCTGCAGGCCGGCCGTTGGAGCGGCAGGCACGGTCGACGACACCGGTGGTCGCGTGGTTCCGATACAACCAGCGAGCACGAGCGCAGCGACGAGCGCGGCACTGGTCCGGCCGGCGACAAACGCGTGTTTCATCATCCGACGGTGCGTCCCCCCGGATCGGTCAGCCGGTCTTCCAGCAGTAGCAGTTGAGCTTGTGGCCATCGAGGTCCCGGAAATAGCCCGCGTAGAAGCCGCCGGTGCCGCGCGGGCCCGGGGCACCTTCTTCCTTCGCGCCGAGTGCGATGGCCTTCTGATGGACTGCGTCCACTTTCGCATTGCTGTCGACGACCAGCGCGATCATCACGCCGTTGCCCGCGGTGGCCGGCTTGCCGTCGAACGGCTTGATCACGCCGAGCGCGGGTTTTCCCGGCGACACGGCCCACGCCACCATGGTTTCCGACTCCATGAACCGGCCGGCGCCGAGCAGCTTGAGCAACTCGTCGTAAAACGCGGCCGCCCGCGGGATGTCGTTCGAGCCCAGCGTGACATATCCGATCATCGGTGCTTCTCTCCCTTCGGTATCATTCGAGTGTCGGCGCGTCCGGCATGGACGGCCACGGTCCGGGAGAGTGTGCGTGACGGAAGGGCCCGAAGGAAAGCGCGAGTCTTCACTGCTGCAGCAGGTGGAGGGCACGGAGAAACTGTTTCTCTCCGGTCGCCGTAACCGCGCGGCGGACCTCGAGAGCGCCGTGCGCTTCTTCCTCGAGTTCCTGCACGGCTTCGAGAGCTTTGAATTCCACCAGCCGTGCGTCACGGTCTTCGGTTCCGCGCGCTTTCACGAAGGTCATCGCTACTACCAGCTGGCGCGTGAGATCGGGTTCGCGCTGGGCAAAGCCGGGTTCGCCGTGATGACGGGCGGCGGACCGGGAATCATGGAAGCGGCCAACCGCGGTGCGCGGGAGGCCGGCGGCATGAGCCTGGGCTGCAACATCCGCCTGCCGCGCGAGCAGAAACCGAACGCCTACCTCGACCGCTTCATCCCGTTCGAGCATTTCTTCGTGCGCAAGGTGATGCTGGTGAAG
>JBAVIQ010000077.1:0-1550 GCA_049687035.1 Steroidobacteraceae bacterium | reverse complement strand
GTGGCCAGGCCGCCGAGCCAGTCCATGAAGGCCTTCACGCGTTCGGTGGCGTAGGCGTCCTGGCGGCAGATCACGCCCCAGGCGCCCGGGCACGTCACCCGGTGCTGCACGGGCTGCACGAGGCGGCCCGCTGCAAGGTCGTCCTCGGCGTAGGGCCCGTTTACCAGCGCGACGCCGCGGCCTTCCAGCGCAATCTCGAGCGCCACGGCGAGCGTGTCGACGACGATCGCGGGTCGTGTCACATACTGCAGCTGCGCCGCTTCGAACCAGATGTCCCAGTTGTGCTGCTCCGAGTAGATCTCGACCAGTGGCAGTTCGAGCAGTTGCGCCGCCGTGGGTGACGGGCCGAGCCTGGCCGCGAGCGCCGGACTGCACACGGGCTTCAGCGTGTACTCGAACAGCGGCACCCAACGGTATTCCGGGCCCGGCGCCTCCGGGCAGTACACGAGCCCGACGTCGGCGCTCGATTCGTCGAAGTCCCACTCGAACGCGCAGGTGCTGAGCTGCAGCCGCACTTCCGGGTGACGCGCTACGAAATCGGGCAGCTTGCGCGCCAGCCAGCGGATCGAAGCGGTCACGTACGTCTGCACTCGCAGCGGCGTCCCGGCGCGCGTGCGGCGAACGGTCTCGGCGCCCTCGATCAGCATCTCGAGCGCGGCGCGCACGTGCTTGTAGAGAACCCTGCCCTCGGCGGTCGGCACCAGCGAGCGTCCGGTGCGGGAAAAGAGCGGCACGCCCAGGTCCTGCTCGAGCACCTGGATCTGGTAGCTCACGGCCGGGTGCGTCAGGCACAGCTCCTCGGCCGCCTCGCGCACGCTTTCGCGCCGCGTGGTGGCCTCGAAGCCCTTGAGGGCATTCAGTGGCGGCAGCTTCCGCAGGTCGATCTTGTTGCGCAAACGGGTCTCCGGCTCAGGGCACCAGCACGATCTTGCCTGTCTGCGCCTTGCCGAGGAAGTCGGATTGCGCCACGGCGATGTCGGCGAGCGGATAGACCGCACGAATCACGGGACGCAGCGCGCCCTGCTGGATCAGGTCCACGAGGCGAGCAAATACCGCCGGTGTCGTCACCGTGCATCCCAGCAGACGCAGGTCCTTGAGATAGAGCGTGCGCAGGTCGAGCGGCACGATGGGCCCGGCGATCGCTCCCGCGACGGCGTAGCGGCCACCTCGCTTGAGGACCTCGAGCAGGTTGGTGAATGCGCCGCCACCCACCACGTCGACGACGACGTCCACCGACTCGCGGCCCAGCGTGTGAACCGGGTTCGCGTCGCGCCCGATGACCTGCTGCGCGCCCAGCGCGAGGACGTCTTTCGCCTTGTCGTGCGTCGTCACGGCGATGACGTGAGCCCCGCGCAGCCGCGCCAACTGCACGACCGCGGAACCGACCCCGCCAGACGCACCCGTGACGAGCACGCCCTCGCCTTGCACGACGTTCGCGCGGGTGAGCAGGTTCTCGGCCGTGCCATACGCGCACGGGAACGAGGCCAGCTCGACGTCCGTCAATGCACTCTCGATCCGGGACGCATTGCCGGCTGGCACCGAGACGAACT
>JBAVIQ010000076.1:0-2091 GCA_049687035.1 Steroidobacteraceae bacterium | reverse complement strand
GTGAAAAGCTCGGTGAATTCCTGCTCGAGCAACCGGCGCAGGCCAAAGCCATCGTCAACAAAATCATCGACGCAGCGCGCGCGCGTGAAGCCGCGCGCAAGGCGCGCGAACTCACCCGTCGCAAGGGCGCGCTCGACATCGCGGGCCTGCCCGGCAAGCTCGCGGACTGCCAGGAAAAGGATCCGGCGAAGTCCGAACTGTTCATCGTCGAGGGTGACTCCGCAGGCGGTTCGGCTAAGCAGGGACGCGATCGTCGTTCGCAGGCCATCCTGCCGCTGAAGGGCAAGATCCTGAACGTCGAGCGCGCGCGCTTCGACAAGATGCTGTCGTCGGCCGAAGTCGGCACCCTGATCACCGCGCTCGGGTGCGGCATCGGCAAGGACGAGCTCGACCTCGCCAAGCTGCGCTATCACCGCATCATTATCATGAGTGTCGACGGCGAAGATCACGTGTTTGTCCGTGAACGCGACGGCCTTGCGCGCATGGTGCGCATCGGTGCGTTCATCGACTCGGCGTTCAAGTCGCAGCGCGTTTCGGGCCACGTCGAGGACGATGGTCACGCGCAGAGATTGCTTGCCGAGCGACTGGGCGCTGGCGAACTCGGCGAAGTCCTGTGCTTCGGCAGCGACGATCACGCGATCCGCTTCCGGCCGATCAAGGCCGTAATCCGGCATCCGCTGCAGGAAAAGTTGTACCGCGTTCGCACGGCCTATGGCCGTTCCGTGCGGGTCACGTCGAGCCACAGCGTGTTCACCTGCGAGAACGGTGAACTGCTGCTGAAGCGGGGCGATGAACTGCAGGCTGGCGACCGTCTGGTTGCGCCCAAGCGCTTGTCGCTGCCCGAAGGCGCGCCTGGACACGTCGATGTGTTGCGTTCGCTCTGGCAGGAGCGTCGGCCGGAGCTGAACGCGTGGCTGCGTGGACCCGCGGTAGAGGAGTGGTTCAAGAGCCGCGTGCGCCAGCAGCATGCTGGCAATCCCCAGCTGACGGAGAGCCGCGTCGAGATTCCGCGCGACGTCGGGCAAGACTTGGCGGACAAGCGCCGCGCGAGCGGCCTGACTAATCGCGAGCTGTATGACTCGATCGGCATCAAACAACCCTTGACGTTCTATGCCTGGGAGCGGGGCGAATCCCGCCCCACGCAGACACAGTTTGATACCTATCTGCGAGCCGTCGGCGCCGATGCCGACGTTGCCCAGGCGCTGGTGCAGTCCGTCCCGAGCCGCCTGGACCGTACCTGGCAGACGCAATACTCGGGATCGGGCCGCAATGCCGTGCGGAACCTCGTGCATATCGACGAGCTCGAGGAAGCCGACGTCGAATGGTTCGCAGGTCGTGACGACTGCGAGATCACGCCCGAGCACTACGCGGACACGGGCATTCCGCAACGCCTGTCGGTCGATGCCGACCTCATGACGTTGCTGGGGTTCTACGTCGCCGAAGGCTCGTGCTCCGACCGTAACGGCATCCGGCTGTCGATCGGCAACGGCAACGTTGCCTTCGCACCTGAAATTGCCGAGCGCATGACGCGCGTGTTCGGCATCGCACCCACGCTGTACGAAGTTGTCGATCGGGCCGCCGAGCTGAAGCTGGTCAACCGGGTCGCGGCCGCCGCGTGGCAAAGCCTGTTTGGATTCCGGGATGCGGAATCCCACACCAAGCGCATCCCGGACCTCGTGTTCAACGTACCCGCGGATCTGCGCCTCGCGTTCCTGCGCGGTTACTTCCGCGGTGACGGCACGGCGGCGGCAGGGCGCCTCGGTTTCGCCACGTCTTCGTACGATCTGGCAAGCGGGCTCATGTACCTGCTCTCGTCGATCGGTATCGTTAGCTCACTGAGCGAGCACGAGCCTGACGGCAAGGTGCGGCTGATCCGCGGTGAGCCCTGCGTCACCCGCCGGCGTTACTGGCAGATCACGGTCACCGCGGCCGAAGACCTGCGCCGGCTCGAGGGCATCTGGTCCGATCACCCGGCGGCCGCCGGCATCCGTGAGCACGTGGAGCGCGTCGACGGGACGATCAACCGTCGCTTCGACACGCTCGACGGCGACCTGATGGCGCTGCCGGTAATTTCGATCGATGAAGTCACGC
>JBAVIQ010000075.1:0-16349 GCA_049687035.1 Steroidobacteraceae bacterium | reverse complement strand
GACATAGCGCGGATACGGGTTGTACGCGTAGCCATAGCCGTAGGGGTATGGCGCCTGCGCGGCGTAATAGGGGTCGACATAGCCGTAACCGTAGCCGTAACCCGGCTGGTAGACGTTGGGGTAGCCGGCGCTATAGCCATAGCCGTAGCTCGGATAGACCTGAACAGTCGGGTGCGCGCCACTTGGTGTCAGGTCCGGCAGGCCGAACGAATCCTCGGAAACGCAGCCAGCCAAGGCAGCAAGCACCGCGGCGCCGACCAGGGCAGTTCCTACGCTTCGCAGCAACGCAAAGATCGCCAAGCCGTCACCTTTGCGCCCACCGGACGCCCACGAACACCTCGTCGCGATCCAGTTCCAGTTTGTATTTGGACGGATAGTTCGGCAGCGTCAGGTAGTCGAGTTCGCCGGTCCTGTACGACGCCGTCAGACTCCAGTCGCCTCGCAGTTGGAGCACCCCGCCGAGTTCGAACGACAGCCCGTCCAGATCGCCATTGCGCAGCAGGAAGTCGCCGCCGTACGACTGCTCGTAGGCGTTGACCATCAACTCGAGCCTGTCGGTCACGGCCGCGCGGATACCGACCTTGAGCCCGCCACCGTCGCGGCCTTCGTCGTAATTCACGTCATGGAGCTCACTGTGCGTGTCGCTGTGTTCGTAGCTGAGTACGGCAAACCATTCGACGGGCACAGCGTCCGCGCCGCTGATGCGTCCCTTGTAACCCGCGCCGAGCGAATAGCCGGACAAGCCGTAGTCGGCGTTGCCCTCGAAGTCGTAGCCCGCGGAGTAGTACTGTGCCGTCGCGAAGAGGTGCGGGTTGAACTGGTACGACCCGTCGATCCGGAAACTGTCGTCCGAATCGTACGACTGACCGAACGCCTCGATGGTGCTGTCGATGCTGTATCCGACTTCAACGTAGGTAAAGTCGAAGCCATCCGTGGCGAATGCGGATTGCGCAAATACCAGCAGCATTACCACCGGAAGAGATGCGAGATGCTTTTTGTAGCGCGTGATCGTACGGGTCATGTCAGCTCCTCGGCATACTGCCGGGACGTCGCCAACATCTTACGCCCGCCGTGGATACATTCCCTGGATGCGAGAGAGTCTCGATTCAGAGTCCGCTCGAGGCGGTTGCTTACCGCTATTTCCGGATGGCTTCACCTTTCGGGTCGTACAGCGGTCGCGCAGAAACGGTGGCCGGATACCGCTTGCCGGCGATTTCGACTTCCCAGGTCCCCGATGCCAGGTAGGCCTCGTCGACGGTCTGCTTCGGTTCGAGGAACGCCAGTCCAACGGCGCCGCCGAGTGTGTGGCCGTACGACGCGGCGCGTACGTAGCCCACGGCCTTGTCGTCCCGGCGCACGATTTCGGCGTGGAACATCTGCGGCTCGGGGTCCTGCACGAGTACGGACACCAGGCGTCGCTGCAGCGGACCCTGCGCCTTGCGTGCGAGCAGCGCTTCCTTGCCGATGAAGCCGCCAGGCTTCTGCAGATCGATCGCGAAACCAAGGCCGGTCTCGTATGGATCGTCCGTGTTGTCGAGGTCATGCCCGTAGTCGCGGTAGCCTTTCTCCATGCGCAGGCTGCCGAGTGCGCGCAGCCCAGCATGCACCACGCCAAACTTTTCGCCGGCCGCCACGACCTTGTCGTAGACGTGCACGGCCTGGTCCGACGGAATGAACAGCTCGTACCCCAGTTCACCGAGGTAGGTAATGCGTGTGCACAGAGCGCGCGCGTAACCGACGTCGATCTCGCGCGCTGCGCGGAACGGAAAAGCCGCGTTGGACAGGTCGACGCTCGTCAGTGATTGCAGCAGTTCGCGCGAGCGCGGACCCTGCACGTTGAGTTGGCCGTAACCCGACGTAACGTCCGTGACGAACGCATGCGCGTCGTCCGGAATGTTGCGCTTCATCCAGGTCTCGGCGTGACGGACCATGGTGTCCGTGACCACGACGAAGAACCTGTCGTCGGCCAGCTTGGTGACGGTCAGGTCGGCCTCGAGCTTGCCCTGCGTGTTGAGCCATTGCGTGTAGGTGATTTCGCCGGTGGCCCCGTCGACGTTGTTCGCGGAGATGCGATTGAGGCACTCGCCGGCATCGCGACCCTGCACCATGAACTTGCCCATGAAGGACATGTCCATGACGATTACGTTATCGCGTGCCGCGCGGTGCTCGGCTTCCCATCGGTCCCACCAGGCGGGTCGGCCCCAGGTGTCCGGACCGGGGTCCGCGACTTTGCCCGTGCCTGCGTACCAGCCGGGCGATTCCCAGCCGCTGGTCTCGATGAAGTACGCACCCTGCGCCGCCAGCCGATCGTGAAATGGCGAACGCCGCGCGCCGCGCGCGGTCTTCAGCGTGTGCGTCGGGTAGTGACACTTGTAAACCATGCCGAGCGACTCGACCGTGCGTGAACGCCGGTACTCGGGGTTCGCCTGGAACGGCAGCACGCGATCGATGTTCATGCCGGTGACGTCGACGTCGGGCAGCCCGTTGATGATCCAGTGCGCCATCACGCGACCCAGGCCACCGCCCGTCAGGATGCCGATGGAGTTGAGCCCGGCCGCAACGAAATAGCCGCGGAGTTCGGGCGCCTCGCCGACGATCGGCTTCAGGTCCGGCGTGAAGCTCTCGGGCCCGCAGAAGAATTTCTTCATGCCGACCTGCGCGGTGACGGGTACGCGCGACATGGCCCTCTCGAGGTATGGGCCCATGCGCTCCCAGTCGGGCTCGAGGTCGAGGTAGGGCGTGTCGGTCGGTGAACCTTCAATTTTCCACGGCGCGCACACCGGCTCGAACAGGCCGACCATCAGGCCGCCGCCTTCCTGCCGGTAATAGCCGTACGCCGAAGGGTCCTCGAGCACCGGCATGTTCGGCGGCAGGTCCTTGATCGCTTCGGTGATCAGGTAGTAGTGCTCGGCCGCCTGGTTCGAAATGGCCACGCCCGACAACGCACCCAGCTCGCGTGCCCACAATCCGGCGCAGTTCACGACGTAGTCGGTCTGGATGTCGCCGTACGGCGTGCTCACTCCGGTGACGCGCCCATTTTTCCGCAGCACGCCGGTGGCCGGCACGCCTTCGAGAATCTTCACCCCGCGCATGCGCGCGCCTTTGCCGAGCGCCATCGTCACGTCGACCGGGTTCACGCGTCCGTCTTCCTTGACGTAGAAGCCGGCTTCAATGTCGTCCACCTTCGCGAGCGGGAAGAGTTGCTGCACCTGGCGCGGCGAGATCTCCTGCACGTCGATGCCGCAGTAGCGGTTGAACGCGGCGACGCGCCGGAATTCCTCGAGGCGGTCCGTGTCGGAAGCGACTTCGATGAAGCCGATCGGCATGAATCCGGTCGCCTGTCCGGTCTCGGCTTCGAGCCGGCCATAGAGGTCACGGGTGTATTTGCGGATCTCGGTCGACGTTTCCGACGTCGACCCGTACGTGACCATGAGTCCGGCCGCGTGCCACGTGGTGCCGGCAGTAAGCTGGTGGCGCTCGAGCAGCACGATGTCCTGCCAACCCATCAACGCCAGGTGGTACGCAGTCGACGTGCCGATGACGCCGCCGCCGACGATGACGACACGGGCATGCCTGGGCAGCAAGGAAGGACTGGTCATGAGCGGATTCCGGGTTGTTCGAAACCCAGGCGTCCGGGTCTCGTTGATTCCTGTGCAAGGATACTCCGAACCCCTCTTTCTCAAGAATTCGCCCCTTCCGGCACCGCCTGACGCGCGGGACAGGCATAGCGTTTTTCTATAAGGTTCCTCGAATGCCGATGTCCCGAACCCTCGCGGCCTGGGCGTGCACTGGGGCCACCTTGCTGCTGGCCGCCTGCCATTCCACGCCACAGCTGCCCGCGTCACCACCGACGACCCGTGTTGTCACGCTCGACTCGCTGGCGATCCCCGTCAGCGCCAACGAGAACCGCGCTGTTTCCTTTACCAACAAGCAGTCCGCGTTCTACTACACGCAGACGCACCGCAACGACCACCCCGAGCACGCGTTTTTTCGCGGCTTCAACGTCGCGGGTCGACGCATCTTCAGCGACTATCGGCTGAGCGTTGCCGGGACAGCGCTCGATCCGCTGACGGCCACGGTGATCGTGCGGCCGGATGCATTGATCCGCGACTATCCGCAGGGAATCACCGAGACGCTGCGACTGTTCGACGGGCAGGACGTGGTCGAGGTGGAGGTCAGCGGCGCCAATGGCAGCGCGACGTTGCAACTGTCGGGCGACACCGCCTCGCTCGTGCAAAGCGGGCGGGGCATCGACGAGTACACGGCCACACAGGCAGCCGATACGAGCGCCATCGACTACATCGTCGTGGGCCGCAGCGGCAAGCGCTTTCTGATCGCCGTGGGTTCCTCACGTGAAGCCGCCCGTCAGCTTTTCGAACAATCAGTCGCGGACGCACCTGCCTGGGAGGACGCTCGGCGCGCACGACTGGCAGCCGCCATCGGTGGCGATCATTACCTTTGGAGCGACGATCCCCGGTTGGCGGAGGCACTGCGCTGGCTGCAGCTGACGATGGATTCGCTCGTGACCCGCCAGCGCGGAGACGGCATCTACGCCGGGCTGCCGTGGTTCAACGAATACTGGGGTCGCGACAGTTTCATCTCGCTGCCCGGCGCGACGCTCGTCACGGGCCGTTTCGAGGAAGCCCGCGCCATCCTGACGTCGTTCGCCGGATTTCAGGACCTCAATCGCGCGTCGCGCTTCTACGGGCGCCTGCCCAACATCGTCAAGCCCGGCAGCATCGATTACCACACGACGGACGGCACGCCGCGCTGGGTCATCGCATTGCGGGACTACGTGCGCTACACGGGCGATCGCTCGATCGTGGCCGAGCTGTATCCGAACGTGCAGGCCAGCATCGAGGGTGCGCTCGCGAACTTCACCGACTCGTCCGGCTACCTCGTGCACGCGGACAACGAAACGTGGATGGATGCACGCCGCGAACCCGATAAGGTTTCCTACTCGCCGCGCAGCACGCGTGCCAACGACATCCAGGCGTTGTGGTACGAGCAACTGCGGGCAGGTGCAGAATTCGCGGCTGCGCTGGGCGACCGGGAATCGGCAGCGCGCTGGTCAGCGGCAGCCGATCGGTTGCGCGGCCGGTTCGCGCAGGACTTCATCGATCCCGCCACCGGCCGCGTTGCCGATCACCTCGACGCGCGCGACGTCCCGAATCCCCAGGTGCGACCGAATACGTTGTTCTGCCTGCAGCTGCTCGATCAACCGGTCGATGCCGCACGCGCAGCCCGGCAAGCCTGGGAAGCCCTGGTGTATCCGTGGGGCGTGGCGACGCTCGATCAGAACGATCCCGACTTTCATCCGTACCACGTGGCGCCCGAGCACTATCACAAGGATGCGGCCTACCATAACGGCGCTGTCTGGCCCTGGCTCAACGGCATCGCGATGCAACGCATGATCGAACTGGGTCAGGCCGACCTGGCCTGGCGACTGTTCACGAACACGAACGAAATCGCGCTTACCCGCGGCGTGGTAGGCGGCTTGCCCGAGAACCTCGATGCCTATCCGCACCCGGGCGAACCCGTGCCGCGTCTCACGGGGACGTACCTGCAGGGCTGGTCGAACGCCGAGCAGTTGCGCGTCTGGTACCAGGGCTTTCTCGGCATCCAGCCCGACCTGGAGCAGGGCGCGATTCGTCTGGTGCCCCGGCTGCCGACGTCTTTCGGCAACGTCGAATTTACTTCGAGGATTGGTGCTGGTGTCCTGGACGCATCGTATGAGCGCTCCGATCGCGGCAGGCTGTACACATGGCGACTGCAGGGCCAGGCCGCGCGGCTCGAACTCGACATCGTGCCGTTTGCACAGCACTCGTTCACCGCCGCTGCCGGTGACACGCTCATTGTCGAGCAAACAGCGGACAGCCTGATCGTGCACCACGTCGGCGTCGGCGGCAGCGAGAAAGAGCGCGTGACGCTCGGGCCCGCGCCAATGCGCCGCGAGCAGCAAGCCCGCTTTGACGCTATCCTCACGGGAACCGAGTTCGCCAAGCCAGGTGTTGCTGCTGCGCACCCGGCGATGCGGCAGTCGAGGACACCATGACGAACCCCGCGGTGACCGGTGCGCCGGTGCCCGTTTCCTATTCGCTGCCGAAGACCAATGCCAAGGTTTTCGCACTTCTGGAGCCGTACCTCGCGCAGGCCGGACGGGTGCTCGATATCGGCGCTGGCGAGGGCTACCTTGCGCGTCGCGTCCACGAACTGATCACGAGCAAGGGGTACGCGACCAAGCTCGAGGCGTGCGATCTCTTTCCCGACAACTTTCGCGTGCCGGAAGTGACGTGCCATGCCATCAACCTGCACGGCGGGCTCCCGCTCGACGACCAGAGCGTCGACCTCGCCTACTCGGTCGAAGTGCTCGAGCACCTCGAAGACCAGTTCCTGTTCTTTCGTGAGGTGCATCGCGTACTGCGGCCCGGCGGCCGGTTCGTGCTCACGACGCCAAACGTGCTCAGCTTGACGTCGCGTGTGCGCACGCTGGTGGCCGGATTCCCCGAGCTGTTCGGGCCGTTGCCGATCCATGGCTACGATCCACAGCACGTCGGCGGCCACATCCATCCGGTGTCCGTGTACTACATCTCGTACATGGCCGAGAAGGCTGGTTTCCGTCTGACCAACTGTTCCACGGATCGCGTCAAGTCCGGCTCGGCGGCGCTGCTCGTGCTGTGGCCGCTGGTGAAGCTGGGTTCAGCGATCGTGGCGATGCATGCCCGCCGCAAGACCCCCGCGATATACGCGGAAAATCGGGAACTCCTCGCGCGGATGAGTTCCTTCGCGGTCCTGACCGGCCGCACGGTAATCGTCGAGATGGAGCGCCGCCGATGACCCTTTCCCGTCGCGAATTCCTGCTGCAATCAGGCGTGCTCACCGGCGCCACCCTGCTCGCCGGGCGACGAGCCTGGGCCGTCGAGGACACCGCGGACGTCATCGTCGTCGGAGCCGGGCTCTCCGGCCTGCAGGCAGCCTGGACGCTGGAGCAGAAGGGCTTCAAGGTACTCGTGCTGGAAGGTCGCGACCGCGTGGGCGGCCGCGTCTTCACGTTCGGCAACGTCCAAGGCGTGCCGGAGGCGGGCGGCAACATCATCTACGGCGATTACCGGCGACTGATGGAGGTCGCGACGCGTGTCGCCGTGCCGCTCGAAGATCAGGTGCCGCGGCTGTCGAAGCATTCGAAGTTCACGCTCGTGCTCGACGGCAAGCCGATGAGCCGGTCCGAATGGGTGGATTCGCCCCGCAATCCGTTCCCGCCCGCGCTGCGCGAAATGATGCCTTGGCAATACGTGCCACTGGTGACGAGCCAGGAAAATCCGCTCACCTCGACCGCAGGCTGGTACGAGGCCAGGAACGCGCCGTTCGACGTGTCGATGCGCGATTTCCTGCGCAAGCAAGGCGCGACCGATCCGATGATCACACTCGCATACGATACAATTCCGACCTACGGCCTGAACGCGAAGGACATCTCTGCGCTGATGATGGCGTACGTGTCGGCATTCACCGCGGCGCAGAAATCCGCCAAGCCGGTGATGCTGCAGGCCAGCGGTGGCAACCAGAACATCCCGATCGCCATGGCGGCGCAGCTGCAGCAGCCGGTGCGGTTCAATCAGACCGTCAAGGCCATCGAGACGACGGACACGGGCGTCTCGGTCCGCGCGGCAGACGGTGCCCGATACACGGCGCGTGCCGTCGTGTGTGCCGTGCCCTTCACCACGCTGCGGCGCATCAACCTGCGGCCGGACCTCGAAGGCATGCAGGAGCGGGCCGTGAAATCGCTGCCGTACCAACCGATCCACCAGGTCGCGGTGCAGGTGTCACGTCCGTTCTGGCAGGACGACGACCTCGAGCCCTCGATGTGGACCGACTCGATCGGCCGCGTCTCCGCGATCTATCACGAGGCAAAGGACGATCAGGTGTCGAGCTTCCTGGTCTCGGCGTTTGGACCGGGTGCGCGGCACCTCGATCGCCTTGGCAAGGAAGGCGCTGCGCGCTATGTCGTGGCGCAGATCGAGCAGATGCGGCCCGCGGCCAAGGGTGCGCTAAAGGTGATCGGCCAGCATTCCTGGGAGCAGGACCCGTTCGCCGGCGGTGCGTGGGCCTATTTCAATCCCGGCACGGTCACGAAGTTCCTGCCCGCAATGTTCCAGCCGCGGGGCCGCGTGCATTTCTGCGGCGAACACACCTCGGTGAGTGCGCGTGGCATGGAAGGCGCGATCGAATCGGGCGAACGCGCCGCCGGCGCGGTGGCTCAGCAACTCGCCTAGTCGGGGTACGGCTCGGTCAGTCGCGACCGCGCGCAGCCGCCACTGCCTGCAGTACTGGCCGTGCGCACAAGAAGGCGAGTGACCGTGAGGCCACCCGACTTTCAGTTCTCGAGCTTGCGGCTCGATTACTTCTTCGCGGCCTTCGCGTCGGCGACGGCCTTGTTCACCTGCACCATCGCCCCTTCGGTCGCTTCGCGGATGCAGCGATCGACCGTCCAGCCCTCCACGGGCACATCGACCTTGATTTCCTTGCACGACGAAGTGGCGGAGTCCCTGACGCGCTTCTCGAGCGTCGCGGCGCCGGCGGCCGTGGTCAGGTCGAGGTCCGCGTAGCTGACGCGCGAACGGATGGTCAGTTCCTTGATCGGCGCGCCGATCGGCGACTTGCCGATGACGATCTCGCGGACGGCTTCGACCGTCACGACTTCCATGGCCTGGGCATACACGCCCTGGCTGGCCAGCGTGCAACCAGCGGCGACCGCCAACAGGGCGAACTTGGTGAGCTTCATGTCTATGTCTCCGTGAGGGATTCTGGCGGACCGCAGTCCTGACCTTCGAAAATCGCTTGCCAAGCTTAGGAGGTAGTCCAAAAGCAACACATCCGTGAGGTTACGGACGGGGAAAACCCCGATGAGACCAGGTCCGGAATGCGTCGTTTCGCACCCAAGACCGTGTCCAAAAGAACAGTGCTAGGCTTGCCGCAACGGTTCGACACGCTGGTTCGAAAGGCCATGCTCGATATACGCCCCTCCTGCGAATGTTGCGACACCGACCTGCCGCCGGAGTCGCCGCTCGCCCGGATCTGCTCGTTCGAGTGCACGTTCTGCGCGACCTGCGCCGAGCGGCACCTGAACGGCAAGTGCCCGAACTGCGGTGGCGAGCTGCTGCCACGACCGCGCCGGCCGGCGTCGGGGCTTGCGGCGAATCCCGCCTCGACGGTGCGGGTATTCAAACCCGACGGTTGCAAGCCGACTTCCGGCCCTGATCCGGCGCGTGGGCCGGCCTTCCAGTCCGAGGCTGTGGTCGTGCGTCGAGTCGCCGTCGGCGAGACGTCGCTGATCGGGCCGCTCGGCGACCTGCTGATCGACGCCGTGCATTCCGGTGCCTCGGTTGGTTTCCTGGCTCCGGTCGCTCGCGCAACCGCCGACCGCTACTGGCAGGGCATCTTCGCCGCGCTGGGTGCCGGAGATGACGTGCTGCTGTGGGTCGCCGAAGCGCAAGGGAAGGTGGTCGGTTCGGTGCAGCTTGCGTTGTGTCCGAAGGAAAACGGACGGCACCGCGCCGAAGTTCAGAAACTGTTCGTGCACACGGCGGCACGCGGCAAGGGACTTTCGACGCTGCTCATGCAGGCCGTGGAGGCCGAAGCGCGAACTCGGCAGCGGTCGTTGCTGGTGCTGGACACGTTGCTCGCGTCACATGCCGAAACCGTCTATCGCCACCTGGGTTGGAGCCGCGCCGGAGAAATTCCAGATTTCGCCACCTCCCCGGACGGCGAACTCTTCCCGACCGTGTACTACTTCAAGCAACTCGGAGCGTAATTCTCCATGCGCGCCGGATCGCCGCTTGAACTGCGCGTCCCGCCGCTCGCCGTCGCGTTGATCGCGGCGCTATTGATGTGGATGCTCGCGCGACGGACTCCGCGCCTCGATGGGGTCACGCACTGGCGGCTGGTCGCTGCCGTGTTGCTGCTTGCCGTTGGGGTCCTGGTTGCCGTCGCCGGGGTGCTCGAGTTCCATCGGGCACACACGACGGTCAATCCGACGAAACCGGAAGCCGCATCCTCGATGGTGTGCTCCGGCATCTACCGCCATACACGCAACCCGATGTACCTCGGCATGCTGTTCGCGCTGGCCGCCTGGGCTGTGTGGCTCGCCAGTCTCGCCGCATTCGCCGTCTTGCCGGCCTTCGTCCTGTACATGAACCGCCTGCAGATAAAGCCCGAGGAACGCGTCCTCGCGGGTCTCTTCGCTAGCGAATTCGCAGCCTATCGACGCTCCGTCCGTCGCTGGCTCTGAGCAAGGCGTGCGTCCGTGCGAATGGCAAGCCGTTCCCTGACGCGCTCAAGCTGCACGGTATGACACAGGAAGCCTTGATCGTTCAGCAACCGAGCGGCACGGCACAGCAACTCGTGCTGTTGTTTCATGGATTCGGTGCCAACGAAGATGACCTGCGGCCGATGGGCGAGCGGCTGGCGGCGGAGTACCCGGAAGCGTTGGTGGTGAGCCTGCGAGCGCCTCATCCGACGAACTTCGGCTGTGGCTACCAGTGGTTTTCGGTCGCGGGCATCGACGACGCCAGGCGGGTCGAGCGGGTCGCCACTGAGATGCCGCTGTTCGTGGCGGCCATCCGGCAATGGCAGCGCGATACGGGCCTCGGTCCGGAGGCCACCGTGCTGGTGGGTTTTTCGCAGGGGGCCGTCATGGTGCTCGAGGCGGCGACCCAGGCGGGGGACGACGTGCTTGCCGGACGCGTGGTGGCGCTCGCCGGTCGCTACGCCCAGCTGCCGGAGACCAACCCGGGCGGTACGACGCTGTTCCTCGTCCACGGCAAGGCCGACGAAGTGATCCATTACGGCTTCACTGTCGAAGCGGCCAAGCACCTCGTCGCGCTGGGCGCCGACGTCATAGCGGACGTCATCCCGTTGCTAGGGCACGGCATCGACGCGGAAGTACTCGACCTGGTGGCCCGGCGGCTGCGAACCCACGTGCCGAAGCGCCATTGGGAGGCTGCGATGCGACAGGAGGTTGCCTCACCGAGCGGCGGGACACAGTAGGATAGACGCCCCACGGATCCGGTCACAAGGATGCAAAATCTCATGAACTCGCCGGCTTCTTCGCTGAGAATCGCCGACCCTGCGCTCGTCAACTACACCCACTGGATGTACGCGCTGCACGCGGCGAGCGCCCTGATCGGCATGTTCGGCTCAGCGTTCATCGCCACGGCCTTCGTGTTCGGCCTGCCGTCGATCATCGCCGTCGTGATGAACTACATCCGCCGCAGCGACGCCAGCGGCACCCAGCTGGAATCGCACTTCACCTGGCAGCTGCGCACGTTCTGGTTTGCCGCGTTCTGGGTCGCAGTCGTGTTCCTGCTGTCGCTGCCCCTGTTCTTCGTGCTCGTCGGGTTCATCACGTTCCCGATCGGCATCTTCATCATCGGCGTCTGGGTCATCTACCGCGTCGCGCGCGGCTGGCTCAAGCTCAAGGACGGGCAACCGGTCTGATCTCGCGCTAATCTTTCCCGTCCATTCAAACCCGGAGTCGCGTCATGGTCGTTGCAGCGGATAAGGTCGTACTGATCCATTACACCCTCACCAACGACGAGGGCAAAGTGATCGACAGCTCGTCGGGCGGCGATCCGCTCGCCTACATCCAGGGCCACGGCAACCTGATTCCGGGCCTCGAGCGCGAACTCGAAGGCAAGTCATCGGGCGCGAAGCTCAGCGTGAAAATTGCGCCTGCAGACGGCTACGGCGAACGCGATGCCGAGCTCATCCAACGCGTGCCGAAGCGCTCGTTCGGCAACGTCTCGAACCTGAAGCCCGGCATGCAGTTCCAGGCACAGACGTCGGACGGCCACACGCGCGTGGTGACGGTCACCGGCATCCAGGGTGACATGGTCACCATCGACGGCAACCATCCATTGGCGGGTGAGCACCTCAACTTCGAAGTCGAGATCACCGAAGTGCGCGAAGCGACGCAGGAAGAACTCGAGCACGGCCACGTGCACGGGCCCGGCGGTCATCACCACTGACGAACAGGGGAAACTCACCTGGGAGGGTGCCGGTCCCCTTGTTCAGCGCCCGGCGCACGCTTCCGCTCGTAGGGTGTCGCCGGCTCGTCAGATGACGAGCACGATCTTGCCCTGCACCCGGCCCGAGCGTGAGCGTTCGATTGCGTCCCGCGCCAGTTGCAACGGGAACTCACGCTCGATCGCGCAGCGCAGCCGGCCCTGCACCACGTAACCCAGCATTTCATTCACCACGCCAGTGTCCGGCTTGAGCATGACGCCGTGTCGCTGCACTCCGCCGCAACGGTTCGTGAGCGGATCGAGCATGAACGTCGCCGCATTGGGCACCGTCGTGACGTAGTGACCGCTGCGCCGCAGCAGGCGACGCTGCACGGCTCGCGGAACATTGGGGACGCAATCGAGCACGGTGTCGAAATCGCCCGGCCAGCGGTCCATCGGCTCGGTCCGGTAGTCGATGCACACCTGCGCACCAAGAGTGCGGACGAACTCGTGACGTGCCGCGCTTGCCGTTGCGGTGACAATGGCACCGCGTGCGTGAGCGACCTGTACCGCCACGTGGCCGACACCGCCCGAGGCGCCATTCACCAGCACTTTGCTGCCGGTGCCGACGCAGCCGAGATTGCACAGCGTGACCGCGGTGGCGCCAACGCACGCGAGTGCGGCGCCGTCGGTGTAGCCGAGCTCCGCTGGTAAGTGGTGCGCAAACTCGACCGGAACTGCGGCAAACTCGGCAAACGTTCCGCCCGTGCGCCTGAAAGGATCGATGAAGCCAAACACCCGGTCGCCGGGCGTAAATGTCGTGACGCCGATGCCGGTTGCAGTCACTTCGCCGGAGAAATCCGAACCCATCGTCCGCGGCACGCCGCCACGCACGAGCGGGCGAAAACTGCCAGTCGCGATCTTCCAGTCCACCGGGTTCAGGCTCGCGGCGCGGACACGCACGAGCACCTCGCCCGCGGCGGGCACCGGAACGGGAATGTCTTCCAGACCGAGTCCAGTCAGGTCGCCGATGGAGTGATAGCGCAGCGCAAGCATGCGCAATCATCGTGCGTCGACGCCGCGCCGTCCATTCCTCCTAGTAATTTTCACCTATGGCCCGGCGGACATTCCCGAAGCCGGAGAATTGTTCCAGGAGCAACCTATGCTCCGTACGTTTTCCTCCTGCGTGAAAATTCGGCCGGCTTCCGCAAGGTTCGCCGGCCTTCTTTTGTGCGTCAGTTGAGGACCGGCAAGCGGAAGGTGCCGTTCAGCGCCGCGAGCGTCGCCGGATCGCGTCCATAGACGTCGTTGCGGAAGACCACCTGGCCATCCGCTCGCGGCTGCGCCGTCCAGTACAGGATCAGCACCGGGACCGGCTGCTTCAGGTTGACCGTCCGCGTTTCCTGCGTTGCGATCACCGCGTCCATGCTCTGCCTGTTCCACTGCGGATCGTTGAGCACGAGCTCCGCCAGTTCAAACGGCTTCTGCACGCGGATGCAGCCAGAGCTGAACGTGCGCTGGTCCTGCTCGAAGAGCGATTTCGCCGGCGAATCGTGCAGGTAAACCATATAGGGATTCGGGAACATGATCTTCACCAGGCCGAGCGCGTTGTTCGGCCCCGGGTCCTGCACGAACTGGTACGGCGGCAGTCGCGACGGCCCGTACTGCTGCCAGTTGACCGAGTAGGGGTTCACTTCGCGTCCACTGCCATCCAGCACGCGGATGTTCATCTTCTTGAGCGCACCCGGACTGCGCTTGAGGTCCGGCAGCTTGTCCTTGACCAGGATGCCCGGCGGAATGGTCCAGGTCGGGTTGAAGACCACGTAGGTGATCTTCGAGCGGAAGATCGGTGTCTCACGCTCGTCCCGGCCGACGACCACCTTCGACGTCCAGACAGGTTCGTCATTGCGGAAGTAGCTCACGTAGAAGCCCGCGACGTCGACCAGCACGAACTCGCCTTTCATCTCGTGCAGAGTCCAACGACCGCGCTCGAGGTTGACGCGGATCTGGTCGATGCGCTGCGCGACCGACGCGTTCATCGCTGCGCGCGTGCCCGGCCCGATTGCGCCATCAGGCGCCAGGCCGTGACGTTCCTGGAAGGCCTTGACCGCCTGCTCGAGCGCCGCGTCGTAGAGGTCGGGGTCCGCGGCCGCAGCGGTCTCCGGCGTCGGCACGTAGTCCTTCGTGACTTCGAGCCGCTTGCGCAGCACCGGCACGCGCGTGTCGGTCATGCCGGGCTTCATCGTGGGGCCGTCCGGAATGCTCGGCCACCCGCCGGTCGCGGCGATTGCGCGGTACTCCTGCAGGCGCTGACGACCACGCTGATACCAGACGTGCGACGGACGCGCGCTGTCGAAGGCTTCGCGGATTTCGCCGGCAGCGAGTCGCGCAGAGAAACGCTGCAGCCCCTCTTCGAACGATGGAATCGGGCGTTGCGCGAAGTTCCACTGCGAGCTCAACTTCACCGGATCCACCTTGCCGAGGTAGACGTGGTAGAGCCCGAGCATGAAGGCGTCGGTCGCGAGCAGTTCGAGGTTGGCGCGATCCTGCAGCGTGAGCGGCGACTTGATGCGCACGTCGAGGCGGTACGACCGCAACGCTTCGAGGTGGTAGTCATCGGGATCGAGACCGTCGTTGCGCAAGTCGTCGATGCTCGCGACAAGTTCGTCCAGCTTCGCCGCCTCCTGCCAGGCCGGCTGGAACTGCTGCGCCTCGTAGTACTTCGCCACCAGTTCGGGGACGATGATCCTTGCCCCGCGTACGTCCTGCTGCTTCTCGTAGCGCAGGTGATCAATGCGCTCGCGGATGGCCTCGGCCAGCGGGCTGGCGACGGCGGTGACCGGGGGAGCTGCTACGGCCGGCGCGGGCTGCTGCGCGAACACGAAGTAAGGAGCGAAGAGAGCCGTGGACAGGGTGGCCACGATGGCCACGACGGCGACGACGGATCGATGCGTCATGCGATTGGGCTCCATGTGGGCGTCATGCGCGCGCGATCTTTGCCTGCAGGTCGTAGGCATCGGCGCCAGTGATCCGGACGTCGGCCCAGTCGCCGGCCTGAAGCCTCTTGCCGGGTTTAGGTATACGCACCACGCCATCGATCTCCGGCGCGTCTGCTGCCGAGCGGGCAATGGCACCGTCTTCCGGGTCGACGTGATCGACGAGTACGCGCATACGTTGACCAACCTTCGCAGCGAGTTTCCCAGCACTGATCGCTGCCGCCACTTCCATGAAGCGCCCGAGCCGCTCTTCCTTTACTGCCTCAGGCACCGGGTCGGGCAGGGCGTTGGCCGCAGCGCCCTCGACCGGCGAATACTTGAAACAGCCCACACGATCGAGCCGCGCTTCCCGCAGCCAGTCGAGCAGCACTTCGAAGTCTGCTGCCGTCTCGCCGGGGAAACCGACGATGAACGTGCTGCGGAGCGTGATGTCGGGGCACATTTCACGCCAGCGGCGAATGCGCTCGAGCGCATTCTCGGCGTGCGCCGGACGCTGCATGAGCTTGAGCACGCGCGGGCTGCCGTGCTGGAACGGAATATCGAGGTACGGCAGGATCTTGCCGTCGGCCATCAGCGGAATCACGTCGTCAACGTGCGGGTATGGGTACACGTAATGCAGGCGCACCCACGCGCCGAGCGATCCGAGTGAACGCGCGAGATCGACGAATTTGGCTTTCACGGGCTTGCCGCCCCAGAACCCCGTGGCGTACTTGAGGTCGGCGCCATAGGCGCTCGTGTCCTGCGAGATCACGAGCAGTTCCTTCACGCCCGCCTGCACGAGGCGCTCGGCTTCGAGCATCACGTCGCCGATCGGGCGGCTCGCCAGGTCGCCGCGCATCGACGGGATGATGCAGAAGCTGCAGCGGTGGTTGCAGCCTTCGGAGATCTTGAGGTACGCGTAGTGCCGCGGCGTGAGCCGGATGCCCTGCGGCGGCACGAGGTCCACGAACGGGTCGTGCAGCGGCGGCAAGTGTTCGTGCACGGCCTGCACGACTTCTTCGTATGCGTGCGCGCCGGTGACCTTCAGCACCGTCGGGTGACGATCGGTGATCGTCTCCGGACGCGCACCGAGACAACCCGTCACGATCACCTTGCCGTTGCGCGCCAGCGCCTCGCCGATCGCGTCGAGCGATTCGTGCACGGCGTCGTCGATGAATCCGCACGTGTTGACGACCACGAGGTTCGCGTCCTCGTACGTGCCGACGACGTCATACCCCTCGGCGCGCAGGCGCGTCAGGATGCGTTCGGAATCCACCAGTGCCTTGGGGCAGCCGAGGGAGACGAAGCCGATGCGGGGAGGCGTGGGCAAGGGGAGGAAGGGGAGGAAGGGGAGGAAGGGCGGGCATTCTAAGGC
>JBAVIQ010000074.1:0-3218 GCA_049687035.1 Steroidobacteraceae bacterium | reverse complement strand
CGTCCACCCGCGTGCAATGGACGGCGGGTTCTCCCTCGTCGCTTTGCAACGCGGCAAGCTCGGGCTCGAAGTCTGGGGTGACCGGAAGGAGCCCTTGCTCGAACTCGCCAAGCTGGCGGTGTCGCGGATTCCCTGATTGCGGTCCGTTCCTTGCGCATTTCTTGCCTGCTGGCACTCCCATGCGCTTCAACGCCGTCCGCCTAACTGTGCACCGGATAGAAAAGAACAGTGAGCAGGGCCAGCCCGCTGTACATGCCGATTTCAAGCGTCTCGGAAACGGGTTGGATGCGTAGCAATGCGCCCCAGACGTGCACGACGATCATGAAGGCCGATACCGCAAGCAGTATCTGGAACGTGAAGATCAGTCCCGTTCCGTTCACTGCCGCCTGCAGCATCAGGAGTTCGACGATCAGGATGAAGGCCCCAAGGCAACGGCCAAAATAGACGGCCAGGTCCGTCTGCTGCGGAATCTTCCAGCCGAACCACTCGGCCCACCTGAGTGGCACCAGGAAGATGGGCAGCGCAAACACGATCGTTGTCACTGCCATCAGGAAGAAGAGGTACGTCTGCGCGTGGGCGCCCCAGATTCCCAGCATGCCGACTCTCCCATGCACCAGGTACCCGGAGCATAGCGAGGCCATTGGTATCCTGCCATCAGCGACCGCACGGCACGTGAGCGAACTCGGCGTATGGCGCGCGTGCAGTGGTCTCCATCCATCCGATCGAACGAGGATGCGAGGGCACAGGCGGGCGCACTTGCAGCCGTCCGAACTCGCCGCAGTCCCGGCAGCGCACTCGCAGCGGCAGGCGCAGCGATCCCTTCCCTTGGGCGACCATCGCATCGAGTGGCAGCACGCGCCACGCATCGCAGCGCGGACAGTAGGCCGCGAGCTGGTGGCCGTGTTCATGGAGTCCGGCGACGCTGCCGAGATCGATCATGGGGCGAGAGTAGGCCCGGAGTGGGCTCGCCGGATGAGCCTGTAGACCAATCGCGCGGCTCGCGTTCAAGTGAAACCGTGAATAGCTTGCGCGATGGGGCAGTAGCAGGCTCGGCAGCAATGCCCGGCAATTTCCGGCAAGATCGGGGCGAACGGTCCGCGGCGAAACGGAGAAACACAATGGCCCGACCTCTCCTGTTGCTCTTCGCAGCATTTCTGGCGACATTCGCGCTCAATTCCTCCGCCGATGAGGCAATTCCACGCGGGCAATTGCCCGACGACATCCGGCCGGAGCGCTACCGGTTGCAGCTCGTCGTGGACCCGCGGCAGGAGCAGTTCTCAGGTGTTGCAGAGATCGACGTAACGGTCGCACGGCCGGTGCGGAGCATCTGGCTGCACGGACACGGCCTGAAGGTCAGCAAGGTCACGGTGGAAGCCCCGCACACCCGACTGACTGCGAAGTATGAGGAGGTCGAGCCGGTGAACGGCGTCGCGCGTCTGGCACTCTCGGGCGAGTTGCCGGCAGGACGCGCCACGCTGCGCTTCGACTACACGGGCGGGTTCCGTGCAGGCGCGGAAGGCCTGTTCCGCGAGAAAGTCGGCGACGACTGGTATGTCTTCTCGCAGCTGGAGCCGATCGACGCCCGACGCGTCTTTCCCGGCTTCGACGAGCCACGCTTCAAGACACCCTTCGAGATTTCCGTCGTTGCGCGCGAAACCGACAAGGTCGTATCCAACGCGCCGCTGGGAGAAACGACTCAAGCTCCGGACGGCCGTCTGCTGCATACGTTCCTGCCGACACTGCCGCTGCCAACCTACCTGCTCGCACTCGCAGTTGGTCCGCTCGACATCGTGAACGCCACGCTGCCCGCGAACGCCGTGCGCCACACGCCGCTGCCAATGCGCGGCGTCGCCACCAAGGGCAAGGGTGCGCAACTCGCCTATGCCCTCAAGCACACTCCCGCCATCGTCGAGCGGCTGGAGACGTACTTCGGCATCCCCTACCCGTATCCGAAGCTGGACCTGATCGCCTCGGCGCAGATGACCGGCGCAATGGAGAACGCCGGCGCGGTCCTCTTCAATGAGACGATGCTGCTGCTGGACGATGCGGCGCGCCCGACGCAACAGCGCTCGTTCTACGAGACAACCGCGCATGAACTGGCCCACCACTGGTTCGGCGACCTGGTCACGCCCGCGTGGTGGGACGACATCTGGCTCAATGAATCGTTCGCCGAGTGGATGGGCGTCAAGATCGCCGATCAGCTGCGACCAGACCTCGGCAGCCGCGCAAGTCTCGTTGATTCAGCGACCTATGCGATGGATGTCGACTCGAAGCGTTCCGGACGGCCAATCCATCAGCCCGTATCGGATAACGCGCAGATTGCGAGCACGTTCGACAGCATCACCTACGTCAAGGGCGGCGCCGTGCTTTCGATGATGGAGTCCTATCTCGGTGAGCAGACGTTCCGCCAGGGCGTCCAGCTGCACCTCCGGCGCCATGAAAATGGCGTCGCTACATCGGCCGAGTTCTTCAGGGCGCTTTCCGACGCAGCGAAGCAGCCGCCGGTGGTCGCGGCGTTTCGCTCATTCGTGGACCAGCCTGGCGTGCCGCTCGTGTCCGTCGAGTCAACCGGGGATCAAGCGGTCAAACTGAGTGTCACGCAGGACCGGTACCTGCCGCTCGGCACATCGCTGGCGGGCGGCCAGCTCTGGCAGCTCCCGCTATGCGTACATGCCTATGCCGGTAATGGTGCCCCCGCCAAGGTCTGCTCGCTCCTGACGCAGCGCTCGGACACGCTCGCCATTCCGGCGGACACCACGGCCGTCATGCCGAATGCGGCCGGGGCCGGCTATTACCGCTTCGCACTGGGCGGACCCGATCTCGACCGGCTTGTCGCCATGGCGGCAACGCTGCCCGAGACCGAGGCGATCATGCTCGCGGACAGCGTTACCGCCGCGTTTCGTGCCGGACGGCTGCCCTTCGGGCAGTTCCTGGAGGCCGCGCGGCAACTCTCCACCCATCCGAGCCGGTTGGCGTCGATCGCACTTGGCTCGCAGTTGGTCGACATCAAGGACCACTGGGCGGACCCCACCACGCGTTTGGCCCTGTCGACGCGAATCCGCGATCTGTACGCGCCTCGACTTGCCGGGTTGGGGCTCGATGTGCGCCGCGGAGCCTATGCAGCCGAGTCGGCAGATCGCCGCCAGCTGCGCCGCTCGCTCGCGTCGCTGGTCGTCGTGGACGGACGGGATCCTGTCCTCCGCCGCAGGGTGACCGAG
>JBAVIQ010000073.1:0-5103 GCA_049687035.1 Steroidobacteraceae bacterium | reverse complement strand
TCACCTACCTGCCCGAGAACGTCGAGCGGCTGTTCCGCGAAGCCCTCGGCTGTTATTCGTCCGGCCACTTCAATGCCTTCGCCTCGATGTGCCGCCGCACGGCACAGGCGGTCTTCCAGGACCTCGGCGAGAATGGCAGGCTGCGCATCTTCGAGCAGGCGCGCGAAGCACGCGAGATGGCCGAGATCGACAACGAAACGTTCAGCATCGTGAAAAAGGTTCTGTTCAGCAGCGATGCCGATCCGTCGCCGCAATGGCCGGACCTGAGCGCGAACGAAGCCGGCGTGCTGCTCGAGCTCGTCAAGGACATGCTGTATGAAGCCTACGTGCGCAAGGGCAAGCTGCAGCAGGCAATGATGGTGCGGAAGTTCTTCGCCGACGAGTCGCTCGACAAGATCACGCCCATCGCGCGCGCCGCCAGAGAGTGAAGGGAAGGGCAGGAAGGCGAGGAAGGTATTAGGAACGCACTTCGTGCGAAGAATTCTTGATCGCGCCTGCGGCGCTTGCGAATAACTCCTGACCCTTGACTCCTTCCTCCCCTTCCTCCCCTTCCTCCCCTTCCTAGTCCACCCAGACGCGAGCATTGCGGAACATCCGCATCCAGCCGCCGTCCTCGCCCCAGCTTGCCGGGTGCCACGAGTTCTGCACGGTGCGATACACGCGCTCGGGGTGCGGCATCAGGATCGTCACGCGCCCGTCCGCCGTCGTCAGGCCGGTGATGCCGGCTGGCGATCCGTTCGGGTTCGACGGGTACGTCGCAGCGACCTTACCGTGGTTGTCCACCCAGCGCAGGCTCACCAGCCCGCCGTGCGTGCAGTCGCGCTCCGCCGCCTCGTTCACGAACTCGGCGCGGCCTTCGCCATGCGCGACGGCGATCGGCAGCACCGAGCCCGCCATACCGCTGAAGAAGATCGATGGCGTCGCCAGGATTTCGACCAGGCCGACGCGGCCTTCGAACTGCTCCGAGCGATTACGGACGAACCGTGGCCAGTGGCCGGCCCCCGGAATCAGCGACTTGAGCGTCGACATCATCTGGCAGCCGTTGCAGACGCCGAGCGAAAAGCTGTCGGAGCGCGCGAAGAAGGCAGCAAACTGTTCGCGCAGCGCAACGTTGAAGAGGATCGATTTCGCCCAGCCCTCGCCGGCGCCGAGCACGTCGCCGTAGGAAAAGCCGCCGCAGGCGACCATGCCCTTGAAGCGATCGAGCCGCGTGCGGCCCGCGATCAGGTCGGTCATGTGCACGTCGGCTGGCTGGAATCCCGCACGGTCAAAGGCGGCGGCCATTTCGAGCTGACTGTTCACACCCTGCTCGCGCAGGATCGCGATCTCGGGCCGCGCGCCGCGCAGCACGTACGGCGCGGCGATGTCCGCGGCCGGGTCGTACGTCAGCGTCGCAAACAGACCCGGGTTCTTCGCGTCCGTGACCTGCTCGCGCTCTTCGTGCGCGCAGGCCGGATTGTCGCGCAGCGACTGCAGGCGGTAACTGGTCTCGGACCAAGCCGAACGCAGTTCGGTGCGCGTGGCATCGAGCACCGACTTGCCGTGACGGTCGTCGATGACGACGCGATCGAAGGCTTCGGCCGTGCCGAGGTCGTGCACCATCGTGTCCAGGCCCGCGACGGCGAACACAGACCGCACTTCGGCGAGACGCGCGGTCTCGACCTGCAGCACGGCACCCAGCTCTTCCGCAAAGAGTTCGGCGACGACCGCGTCGTGCTCACCTGCCGTCAGCGTAATGTCGAGCCCGCAATGCCCGGCGAAGGCCATCTCCGCCAGGGTCGCGAACAGTCCGCCATCCGAACGGTCGTGGTACGCAAGGATCAGTCCTTTGCGTCGCAGCTCGATGATCACGCCCACGAATGCGCGCAATCGGCCGGCGTCGTCGCAGTCCGGCGCGGTCTCGCCGATCCGGCCGTACACCTGCGCCAGGCAGGAGGCACCCAGGCGATTGCGACCGGCACCCAGGTCGACGAGCAGCAGGCGCGTGGCGCCGCGATCGAGCCGCAGCTGCGGCGTGAGCGTGCGGCGCACGTCCTCGACCGGCGCGAACGCCGAGACGATCAGCGACACGGGCGAGACGACCTTGCGCGCGCCGTCGGCCGCATTCCACGCTGTCTTCATCGACAGCGAGTCCTTGCCGACCGGGATCGCGATGCCGAGTGCGGGGCAGAACTCTTCGCCCACCGCGTACACGGTGTCATAGAGGTCCGCGTCCTCGCCCGGCTCGCCGCAGGCGGCCATCCAGTTCTCGGAGAGCCGGATGTCTTCGATGCGACCGATGTCGGCCGCGATGATGTTGGTGACGGATTCGGCGACGGCCATGCGACCCGACGCTGCAGCATTGAGCAGCGCGAGCGGCGTGCGTTCACCCATCGCCATCGCCTCGCCGTGGGTGGAGAAATAATCCGCGACCGTGACCGCAACGTCGCTCACCGCGACCTGCCACGGCCCGACCAGCGGATCACGACTGATCATGCCGCCGACCGAGCGGTCGCCGATCGTGATCAGGAACGTCTTGTCCGCGACGGTCGGCAGGCTCAGCACGCGCAGCGCAGCCTCACGCACGTCCTTGATGTTTTTGGCCGAGAAACCATCGCCGGCGTGCGGCATGCGCTGCACGTCGCGCGTCATCTTCGGCGGCTTCCCGAGCAGCGTCTCAAGCGGCATGTCGACCGGCGTGTTGCCGAACTGCGGATCGTCCACGCGCAGCACCGCATCGTCGGTGACGTCACCGACCACGGCGAACGGGCAACGCTCGCGATCGCAGAGCGCACCAAATGCAGCCAGCTGCTCCGCGGCGATCACCAGTACGTAGCGCTCCTGCGATTCGTTACACCAGAGTTCGAGCGGCGACATGCCCGGCTCGTCGCTCAAGATCCTGCGCAGGTTGATGCGGCCGCCGGTCGTGCCGAAATGCACGGATTCGGGAATTGCGTTGGAGAGACCACCGGCGCCCACGTCGTGGATGAGCAGGATCGGGTTCTCGTCACCCATCGCCCAGCAGGCATCGATGACTTCCTGCGCGCGACGCTGCATTTCCGGATTGCCGCGCTGCACCGACGCGAAATCGAGGTCGGCCGAGCTGGAGCCCGCGCCCATCGACGACGCGGCGCCGCCGCCGAGACCGATCAGCATCGAGGGGCCGCCGAGCACGACGATCTTCGCGCCGGCGACGACAGGCGCCTTCTCGATATGCGAACGGCGAATGTTGCCGAGACCGCCCGCGATCATGATCGGCTTGTGATAGCCGCGCAGCGACGAGCGTCCGGGCGTTTCGACCCGCTGCTCGAACGTGCGGAAGTAGCCGTAGATGTTGGGCCGGCCGAATTCGTTGTTGAACGCGGCGGCGCCGATCGGGCCATCGAGCATGATCTGCAGCGCAGGCACGATGCGGCCGGGCTTGCCGAAATCCTGCTCCCACGGTTGTTCGAAGCCGGGGATGCGCAGGTTCGACACCGAGAATCCGACCAGACCCGCTTTCGGCTTCGAGCCGCGGCCAGTCGCACCTTCGTCGCGAATTTCACCTCCGGAGCCGGTGGCGGCACCGGCGAACGGCGAGATCGCCGTCGGGTGGTTGTGCGTCTCCACCTTCATCAGGATGTCGATGGGCTCGTCCGAGCCTGCGTAGCTGCCGTCGCCCGCCTGCGCGAACCAGCGGCGGCCCGGCCAGCCTTCGATGACGGCCGCGTTGTCGCGATACGCCGAGAGCACGCCTTGCGGGCTGACGCTGTGCGTATTGCGGATCATGCCGAACAGCGACTTCTCGCTGCGTCTGCCGTCGACGATCCAGTCCGCGTTGAAGATCTTGTGCCGGCAGTGCTCGGAGTTGGCCTGCGCGAACATCATGAGCTCGACGTCGCTCGGATCGCGCTGCAGCTGCCCGGTGAATGCGGCGACCAGGTAGTCGATCTCGTCTTCGGACAGCGCGAGGCCGAGTTCGGCATTGGCGCGCTCGAGTGCCGCCCGGCCCTGCGCCAGCACCGGCACGGTCGCAAGCGGTTGCGGCGCATGGTGCGCAAACAGGCCTGCCGCGGCGTCGATCGAAGCGAGCACGTTCTCGGTCATGCGGTCGTGAATGACCGCGGCGATCGTCGCGTAGTCGGCCTTGCTCAGCGGTTGCGATGAAACGATGTAATAGGCAACGCCGCGCTCGATGCGCGTGACGCTGTCCAGGCCGCAGACGTGGGCGATGTCGGTCGCTTTCGACGACCAGGGCGACACGGTGCCGAAGCGCGGCACGACCAGCAGCAACTCGCCCTGGGGTGCACCCGCCCGGCCGCCCGTCTGGCCGCCTGTCTGGCCACCTGTCTGGCTATCTGTCTGGCCATCAGCCTGGGTCGACGGGCCGTAACGCAGCAGCGCTTCGATGACGGTGCGCTGTTCGTCCGACAGCGGAGCCGAGACCTCGACGAAATGGAGGTACCGGGTGTCGACCGATTCGACGTGCGCAACTCGTTCGCGGACGGCCGCCAGGACCTTGTCAAGCCGGAAATCCGAGAGTGCGGGAGCGCCGCTGAAGGTGAGCATGAGCGAGGGCGGCCGCCGGTCAATAGTGAGCCGCAAATGATACCGGAGCAGGCCGGGTCGGGCCAGCGCGCGGCAGCGTAAGGCCGCGCCGTTGCTCTACTTTTCGCGGTTGCCGGGCCCGCCTGGCGGGGGGTACACGGGGAACGGAAAATGGGCGACATTGGAGGCGGAATCCGCCGCCGATACCTTGCTGACGCCCGACTTGCGCACCTCGTCGATACGGATCACCGAGTGCAGCGGCAGGTAGGTGCGCCGCACCCCGGCAAATTCCGTCTGGATCTTTTCCTCGGAGGGGTCGACCACGACGGACGACTTCTCGCCGAAGATCAGTTCCTCGACCTCGATGAAGCCGAACATCGCGCCATGGCCCACCTTGCGGGCATAGATCTCGAAGACCTTGCCCTGACTGTGGAAAATGACCTTGAAAATGTGACTGGAGGCCATGAGGCCGGCACGCCTTGCGTGTTAGGGTCGCGGCATATTACAAGGGTCGCGGACCAGCGTCAGCCGCTTCCGGCATGTCGACGGGTTAGACTGCAGACACCAGGCAGCCAGCGTCAGCAACATCATGGCCAT
>JBAVIQ010000072.1:0-1710 GCA_049687035.1 Steroidobacteraceae bacterium | reverse complement strand
GTTCTATTACGACTATTCGGATTACCAGGCCTTCGCGCAGTTCGGCCCGGTGCAGACCGTCATCAACCTCGATGCCGAGACGACGGGCCTCGAGGCCGAACTCACGTCGCGGCCGATCGAGGGGCTGACCCTGCAGCTCGGTGCCTCGTTCCTCGACAGCAAGGTCAAGGACGTGCCGCTGCCGGACGGCGCCACGATCGAGGACCACGACCTGCCGCAGGCGCCGAATTTCTCGGGCAACGCACTCGCCCGGTACGAATTCGACCTGGCCGGCGGTACGTTCGGCATCCAGGGCGACGTGCAGTACTCAAGCGAATTCTGCTTCACCGTGCTGTGTGCACCGGTCGAACAGGAGGACGCCTACACCGTGGCGAACGCCCGGTTGAGCTACGACAGCGGCGATGGCCGCTGGGGCGTGGCGGCCTTCGTCGACAACCTGTTCGAGGAGGAGTACCGGGTGTACGCATTCGACAGCTCGCTGTTTGCAGGCGTGGTCGCCGGCGTCTATGCCAGGCCACGCTGGTACGGGCTGAGCGCCACCTACCGGTTCGGATCGCCCTGACCGTCGGCGGGCTCCCGCGCGTCGCTCCGGGTGGCGCGCGGGGGCCAGTCGCTGTCGCAAATTGATCAGTCGTCCAGCAGCGGGGCGACCATACTGGTTTCCTCGCAGCCGGGAACGGATCCACCATGTCCAACATGGAAGAACAGCAACCCGTCGCCGAAAGGCGCCCTCCACGCGCCAGCGGCCGTGACGCCAAGCGTGCTGCACGTGCAGCCCGTACCGGCGCCTCTATTCCGTACATCACGCGCTCGATCCCTTACTTCGAGGTCCTGACCGAAGAGGGCCTGACGATCATCGAGCGCAACGCCGAGACGATCCTAGCGGAGTACGGCATTGAGTTTCGCGAGGACGACGAAGCACTGGCCATCTGGAAAGCCGCAGGCGCCGATGTCCAGGGTTCGCTGGTCAAGTTCCCGCGCGGCATGTGCCGCGAACTGGTGCAGAAGAACGCGCCGCGCGAGTTCGTGCAGTACGCGCGCAACCCCGCGCGCAATGTCCGAATCGGCGGCAATTCGACGGTGTTCGCCCCAGCCTACGGTTCGCCGTTCATCCTGAACGCGGACGAGGGCCGCCGTTACGCCCGCATCGACGACTTCCGCAATTTCGTCAAGCTCGCCTACATGGCGAACTCGCTGCACCACTCGGGCGGCACGATCTGCGAACCGGTCGACCTGCCGGTCAACAAGCGCCATCTCGACATGGTGTACAGCCACATCAAGTACAGCGACAAGGCTTTCATGGGCTCGGTCACCGCACCCGAGCGCGCGCAGGACAGCGTCGAACTGGCGAAGATCGCTTTCGGCGCCGACGCCGTCGATCCTGCGACCGGCAAGCTGCGCACGATGATGATCAGCCTGATCAACGTGAACTCGCCGATGGTCTACGACGCGACGATGCTCGGCGCGCTCAAGGTGTACGCGCGCGCGAACCAGGCGACGATCATCACGCCGTTCATCCTGTCGGGCGCGATGTCGCCCGTGACAGTGGCGGGAACCGCAGCACAGACGCTTGCCGAAGCGCTCGCCGGCATGGCTTTCGCGCAGCTCGTCAATCCGGGTGCCCCGGTGGTGCTCGGCAGCTTCGCTTCATCGATCTCGATGCAGTCGGGCGCGCCCACGTTCGGCACGCCGGAGCCCGCTCTCGTGCTC
>JBAVIQ010000071.1:0-3307 GCA_049687035.1 Steroidobacteraceae bacterium | reverse complement strand
GTCGAGCCTCTGCTCAAGATTTCGGCCTGACCACGGGCAGCGTCGTCGGCTGCGTCAGGAAGCCGTTGATCGCGTCGAGGTCGTCCTGCTGCAGGCCGCCGCTGGCCGATTCGAGGCGCACGATGTTGATCAGGTAGTCGTAGCGGCTGCGTGCGTATTCGCGCTGCGCCTCGAACAGGCGGCGACGCGCATCGAGCACGTCGACCGTCGTGCGCGTGCCGACTTCGAAGCCGGCTTCTGTCGCTTCGAGCGCGGTCTGGCTCGACTTCACGGACTGCTGCAGCGCCTGCACGCGCGCCTTTTCGGCGAGCACGCCCAGGTACGCGTCGCGCGTCTCGCGTTCGGCCGAACGCATGGTCCTTTCCAGTTTCTCGCGGGCTGCGCGGTGCAGGTGTACCTGTTCACGCACGCGCGACTGCGTCACGCCGCCGCTGAAGATCGGGACGACGACCTGCACGCCGATCGTGTCCTGCGTCTGGCTTGCGTCGGCCGGGCCCGTGAGGCCGTTGTTGGTCTGGGTCGAGTCCGAGTCGAACTCGTTGCGCTGCGCGAAGAGTTCCACCGTCGGGTAATGCCCGGCCTCGGCGACCTTGACGTTCGCGCTCGCCACTTCGCTGCTCAGGCGTGCCGCGATCACGTCGAGGTTGTTCGCGAGCGCGAGGTCCACCCACGCCTGCTCGTCCGCCGGGTCCGGCTTGTCGAGCGGCATCTGTTCCGCCGGCTTCACCAACGACTTGTAGTCCTTGTCGGTGAGTTCACGCAGCACTTCCTGGGAAGTTGCGAGCAGGCGCTTGGCGGCGATGACGCCGGCCGTCGCGCTGTCGTGCGCGGCGCGCGATTCCTGCACGTCCGTGACGGCGATCAGGCCGACCTCGAAACGCTTCTCGGCCTGCTCGAGCTGCCGGCTGAACGCTTCGAGCGTGGCCTGCGCCGCTTCGAGCGTGTCTTCGGCCGCGAGCACGTCGAAATAGGCCTGGCTCACGCGCACCAGCAGGTTCTGCTGTGCGGCGCGGTAGGTGGCCTCGGCCACGGCCACTTCCGAGTCGGCGCGCTTCAGCGCCTGCCACTGATCCCAGCGGAACAGCGATTGCGTGATCTCGGCCTGGTAGTTCCAGAAGTCCGAGCTGGTGGACTGCGTGTTCGGCACCGGCACGATGATGGCCGGCGTGGTCGGGTCGTTGTCCGTGTCGAACCGCTGCGTGAAGGTCGAATTGCCGTCCGAGTCGCGCGTCGCGTACTGGCCGTTGACGTTGATCTGGGGCAGCAGCAGGCCGCGGGCCTGGGGCTTGAGCTCCAGTGCGGCGGAGCGCCGGGCCTCGGCTTCGCGCACCAGCGGGTCGCTGCGGACCGCGTCCTGGTAGACCTCGATCAGGTTCTCGGCGCGGACCGGGGCCGTGCCCAGCAGGGCAGCAGCGACGCTGCAGGCGAGAAGAAAGGATTTCGTCGTCATGGGTACACCGTGGCGGCCAAGGCCGCGCGATTGGTCAACTAGTGTTGTACTAGACTATATCACCTGCGGGCCAATTGGCTAGCCCCCAGCCCTGCAGGTTCAAAAAATGAACTTCGGCGGCTCCGGCGCATGCAGCAAAGCGGGCATCCCCGTCTCGAACAGGCTCTCACGCAACCAGTCCGACGGCCCGGTGCGAGTCACTCGGACTGCCTCGAGCATCGGACCGTTGCCGACGCAGGCGAACAGCCTGCCGCCAACGTTGAGGGCACGCTCGAACCGCGCATCGTAGACCGGCAGCGAGCCGGTCAGGGCGATGACGTCGTAGGCGTCTCGTTCTGCGAACTGCATGGCGTCGGCCGTTGCTGCAACGACATTGTGGATGCCCGTGCGCGCGAATGCCTGCGTGGCGCCGGCAACGAAGTCCGGGAACAGGTCGATGGTGCGCACGCTGCGGGCGAGCTGACCAATGCAGGCCGCGAAGAAGCCGGTGCCCGTGCCAACTTCGAGTGCGTGCTCGTGCGGCTGGATCTCGAGCGTCTGCAGGATGCGACCTTCCACCTTCGGGGGCAGCATGCACTGGCCATGCGCCAGCGGCACGCTGGTGTCGGCGAAAGCGACCTCACGATAAGCGACCGGAACGTACTCTTCGCGGGGCACCTGGCTCAGGGCATCGAGCACCTTCAGATCCAGGACCTCCCAGGCGCGGACCTGCTGTTCGATCATCTGGCGGCGGGCGAATTGGACGTCGAACATGCGGGTGATTCCAGGACGGAAGGGATGGGGATCGGGCAGCGCGGCCGGCGCGAAGGTTAAGGTCTCGGCACCGGCGCGACAAGCCAAACTGCCTGTGGATTATGGTGAATCCAGAGGGTGCGCGCGACACGTTCCTATATGCTGCGGACGCAAGCCTGAGGCATGCACGAAAACAACTACAACACCCTGCTGGAACGCAGGTGTGCGCGGCCGACGGGGACATGGCCAGCCCGGAGAACTACACCTTGATGCTCGCGCTGATCCTGCTGGGTGCCATAGCGGTCGTGCTGGCCGTGGCCCTGCTGCAGCGTGCGCGCGAAATCCGCCACGTGCGCGAACTCGGCGAGCGGGTGCAGGCCGTGGCCGACAGCGGCGACCTCGCGGAGCGCCTTACGCCCCATGCGGGCTCGGGCAGCGCGGGCGAGATCGCTGGCGGCGTCGACCGCCTGATCGAACGACTGCAGCACGAGAGCTCGGCGCGCGAAGAGCGCGAGTCCGTCTACCGGCGGCTGCTCGAGACGATGACCGAAGCGATGCTGGTCGAACGCGACGGCATTCAGCTGGCGAATGCACGCTTCGCCGAGCTCACCGGCGTGGTGAGTCCCCGCAAGCTCATCGGTCGCCGCCTGGCCGACCTCGTCCACGCCGACTATGCCGAACTTGTCACCGAATACCTGCGCCGCCATGCGGCGGGCGAAGCCGCGCCGGCGCGGCTCGAGGTCGAACTGCAACCGGATGCCGCGGGCAAGCCGCACCGCCTCGAACTCAGTTTCGCGCGCACGATGCTGGATCGCCGCCATGCCGTGATAGTGACCGGCGTCGAAATGGCGCCGCACGCGCCCGCCGACACGAGCAGCTTGCGCAGTCACGGCAGCGCGTGGGAGGCCCTGGATTCGCTCGCCGAGAGCGTGCTCACGACCGACGTCGACGGCCGCATCGTCTACATCAACTCGTCCGGCGAACAGCTGATCGGCAAACCAGCCAGTGAAATCCTCGGCCGCACGCTCGGCGACGTCATCGAGCTGGTGGAGGAGGGCGACCGCAAGGCGGCGAGTGACCCCGTCCGGCAGAGCCTGACGACCGGAGCGCGCGTCAGCCTCGGTC
>JBAVIQ010000070.1:0-3442 GCA_049687035.1 Steroidobacteraceae bacterium | reverse complement strand
ACACTGCGCAGGAAGATCGTCCCTCCCGTGGCTTCCTGCACGGCTCGAGCCAGTTCCTGTTCGCAGGCCGCCAGGTGCTCCGCGCCGCCGTTCAGAGAGCTGCAGTCGACGGATACGAAGGCCCCCTCGCGGCGACCGCTGGCCCAATGGATCGCCCGCGCCAGCAGTTCCTTGCCGGTGCCGGGTTCGCCTGTAATCAAGACCGACGAGTCCGTCCCCGCGACGAGGTGGGCCTTGGCGAGCCGGTCTTCGACCAGGGGGCTGCGGGTGGCGAACTCCGTCCGCCATTCCTCGGCCGTGTCCGCGAACCCCGAGGTCTTGAGCGCGCGCCGCACTTCCTCGAGCAACTGCTCTTTCTCGACCGGCTTGGTCAGGAACGCAAAGGCGCCCGACTGCGTGGCTTTCACCGCATCGGGAATCGTGCCGTGCGCGGTGAGCATGATGACGTTGAGGCCGGGCCAGCGACGCTGCAGTTCACGCAGCAGCGCGATGCCGTCCATTTCGGCCATGCGCAGGTCGGTGATGACGAGGTCGGGCCGGAAGCGTGCGATGACGGCGAGCGCCTTGGCGGCGTTCTCCGCGGGTTCGACTTCGTACTTCTGCGAGCGCAACCGGATCGTGAGCAGGCGCAACAGTCCCGGATCGTCGTCGACGACGAGGATCTTTGGCGTGCGCTTGCTGGTCCGCGACATGGCCAAGGTCAGGTCCTCACTGGCCTTCCGGAGTGAGGGTACGCTCCATTTCGGCGACGGCCTCGAGCTTGCGCTCGGCATCTGCCAGCGCTTTCTTCAATCGCTGCGTCTCGGCATTGAGCGCGCTGTAGCGGCGGTCGCCATCCGCGTCGATCGACTTCAACTGGCGCTCCGACTCCTCACGCTGTCGCGCCAGGTCGGCATACAGCGCAACCCGCGCGTCGAATTCACGCAGGAATGCGTTGGCGAGCGAGACCTCCTGCGGCGTCAGGTCGTTCTGGCCTGCGAGCAAGTCGGTAATCAGCCGTCGGGCCTCGACCGGATTGCTGGACACGTGACCCGCCGCACCGAGCGCAATGGCATAGCGCAGGCGGTTCGATGAGGTCGGGTTCTGCTGCGCCTGGTTCAGCGTCGAAGCCAACTCGGTCGACTGGCGAACCGCGTCGCCGGGCGCCATGAGGTCGAGCACTTCGAAATACGAAGCGGCGCCGGCCGGTTTCGGCGTGGACGCTGTGACGGTCTGGCCGGGCACTCCCGGCTTGCTGGCAGGTTGCAGGCCCGCGCAGGCGGTCACGGCCATCGCGGAAACGGCCAAAAGCGCTTTACGGACAGTTGGTTGCGGGATGAAGGGCATTTTGGGGCGGAGCTGCCGGGTGGTGGATGTGCCTGCGCGGTGCAAGTCTCAAATAATAGTCCGAATCGGCAACGGCCGGAGTCCTCACGCCAACGCTCGCCCACCTACGGCAGGCAAGGGTGTAAGAGGCAACCGCACGCGGAAGTGAGCGCCCGGAAACTCACTGTCGACAATCTCGATGCTGCCGCCATGCGCAAGCACGAACTCCTGCACCACGGACAGTCCGATACCCGTGCCTCGAACGAGTCCACCTTGCGGCGTGGCGCCCTGGTAGAAGGCTTCGAAAATCCGCGGACGTTCTTCCAGCGGAATCCCTGGCCCCGTATCGGCCACGTCCAGTACGAGGTTCTTGCCTGCGCCGTCATACGCCGCGCGCAACGTGATGGTTCCACCGTCTGGAGTGAACTTCACAGCGTTCGAGATCAGGTTGTCGAGAATCAGCTTCAGCTTTTCGCGGTCCGCGGCCAGCGTGAGGTCCGGCACCCGCAGGTCGAGTCGCAGGCTGTGCGCGTTGAGCGGCAACTGGTAGGTCTCGATCGCGGACTTCACGAGCGGCAACAGGCGAATTTCGCCCACTTCCAGATCGCTGCGCTTCGCCTGCCACTCGCTGTAGGACAGCAGGTTCTCGATCAGGCGCTGCAGCCGCAGGCTGTTGTCGCGCAGGATGCTGGCCACTTCCCGCTGCTCACCACTGAGCGAGCCGACCGCGCCTTCCAGCAACAATTCGGTGCCTTCGCGGATGTTGGCGAGCGGCGTCTTCAACTCGTGCGACATGTGGCGCAGGAATCGGTTGCGCTCCTCGGCGATGTCCTGCAACCGTACCCGGAGCCACTCGAGCTGCCGGCCGAGTGCCTGCAGGTCTGAAGGCCCCTGCACTTTGACGGGCTCGCTCAGCTGCCCGTGCCCGATCGAACTGATGACCGCGTCGATCTGGCGGATCGGTCGTGCCAGGACCAGCGCGAACATCACGATCAGGCCGACGGTAATCGGGATCAACGCGAGCGACTGCCAGTACAGCCGGCGCCGCACCTTTTCGGTCTCGGCCTGGAGTTGTTTCAGTTCCCGGTCAGTCTGCGCGCTTGCCAGGTTCGAGAGCTGTCCGGCAGCGCGTGCCAGCGCTGTGAATTCGCGCAGCGTGCGCGAGATGCGCGCCGATGATTGCGACTCGATGGCACGCGAGATGAGTTCGACCGTGCCGCGCATGCTGTCGATGACTGTTGCACGCTCGTCGTTGCCGCCCGGCAGCGCCGAGAAATTGTCCAGCGTCTTCCGGAGCAGGTCGCGGTTCTGCCGGAAGGTATCGAGCAGGGCAGGGCGCGGAATGATCTGGTAGAGCCGCGCCGTGCGCTCGAGCGACGAGACCTGTCGCACGAGGGCCTGCGTGTACTGCGTGGCGGCCACGCCATTGACCACGAGGCGTTCGCTCGCGGCCGACAGGTTGCGCATTTCGATCGCGGCACTGATGGTGCCGAGCAGCGCTGGCAAGGCAACGATCACGAACCCGAGCAGGATCAGGCCGGTAAGAGAGCGGGGGCGGAAGGAGAAGCGTGCCATGGCGAAGTGTCGGGAAGGGTACGTGACCCCGTACAATCGAAGCAATGAATGGTCCGCACCCGTACTCCGCGCTGACCCCCGACGTCGTCGTCAGTGCGGTCGAGGCGCTCGGCCATCGCTGCGACGGTCGCATCCTGGCGCTCAATAGTTACGAGAACCGGGTCTACCAGGTCGGCCGGGAGGACAGCACGCCGGTCGTCGTGAAGTTCTATCGCCCCGAGCGCTGGCCTGACGCGGCGATCCTTGAGGAGCACGAATTCGCGCTCGAACTCGCGCGCGCGGAGATCCCGGTCATTGCGCCGGACGTCCATGCTGGACGCAGTCTCTTCAAGTACGAAGGTTTCCGCTACGCGGTATATCCCCGGGCCGGCGGGCGCTGGCCCGAGCTCGGCACCCGGGATGACCGTCAGTGGATGGGCCGCTTCCTGGCGCGTATCCATGCGATCGGGCGTACGCGCCCGTTTCGCCATCGACCGCGCCTGGACTGGCGTGTGCTGGGGCAGGAAACGGCCGATTACCTGCTCGACTCGGGGTGGATCCCGTCGCACCTCGAGGCGGCCTA
>JBAVIQ010000069.1:0-2330 GCA_049687035.1 Steroidobacteraceae bacterium | reverse complement strand
AAAATCGCGCGCGTAGCCCCAGTTCCGGTCTTCCTTCGCGCCCCGAAGTCTCCCGCGCCTCGTGAATCGCGCGGAGGAACCGCACGATTCACGGCGATCCTTGCTCGAGCGGGTGTTCGGCGATGGTGCCAGCGGCTGGTCGGATGGAGTGATGCCGCCTCACACCAACGCTCGAGCTGCGGCGTCCGACACGGGGCGCAAAGGAAGACCGGAACTGGGGCTCCGTGCTTGTGCCAGCCTCGTTGGGCTCGCGGGCCGCCGGTCGTGTGGGCTTCGCCAGCCGATAGGATGCCGTCTCCTGGCGCCCGTGGCACTGCAACCTGGTGGCTCGCCGTTGCAGCGGGCTCGGTCTTTGCCCGCGCTCCGTGTCGGACGCCGCAGCTCGAGCGCAGGACCGAAGCGGCACTGAGGCCGAGCCGCTACCGCGCTGACACCATCGCTTCGGTTCCGCTCGAGCAAGGTTCGCCGTGAATCACGCAGGTCCTCTGCGGGATTCGCGAGGCACGGGAGACCTCGGAGCGCGGGCAAAGACCGAGTCCGCTGCAATGCGAGCTGCCAATGCTTCCTGGCGTCCCGAGACGAGTCTTACTCCGACTCGGAAGCCCGACCCGACCGCTTGCGATCCAGCTCCTTCAGCGCGCGCTTGCGGATACGGATCGACGACGGCGTGATCTCGACCAGCTCGTCGTCCTCGATGAACTCCATCGCCTGCTCGAGCGTGTAGCGGATCGGGGTCACCAGCACGATGTTCTCGTCCTTGCCGGCCGCGCGCATGTTCGTGAGCTTCTTGCCCTTGAGCGGGTTCACGACGAGGTCGTTTTCGCGGCTGTGGATGCCGATGACCTGGCCCTCGTAGACCTCGTCGCCATGCGCGCACATCAGCTTGCCGCGCTCCTGCAGGTTGAAGAGCGAATAGCCGAGCACGGTGCCCTGCCCGTTCGAAATCATGACGCCGTTCTGCCGACTTGCGATCTCGCGCTCGGACACCGGGGCGTAGTGATCGAACACGTGGAACAGCAGGCCAAGGCCCGACGTCATCGTGCGGAACTCGGTCTGGAAGCCGATCAGGCCACGCGCCGGGATGATGTAGTCGAGACGCACGCGGCCCTTGCCGTCCGGGTGCATCGCCTGCAGCAGGCCGCCGCGGCTGCCGAGCGCGGTCATCACCGCACCCTGGCTCGAGTCCTCGATGTCGACAGCAAGGATTTCGTACGGCTCGTTCCTGACGCCATCGATCACCTTGATCACGACGCGCGGACGCGAGACGGCGATCTCGTAGCCTTCGCGGCGCATGTTCTCGAGCAGCACGCCCAGATGCAGTTCGCCGCGGCCGTAGACCTGGTACTTGTCCGGGTCGTCCGTTTCCTCGACGCGCAGGGCAACGTTGGTCAGCGCCTCGCGGAACAAACGTTCGCGGATCTGGCGGCTCGTCAGGTACTTGCCTTCGCGACCGGCGAACGGCGAGGTGTTGACCTCGAACGTCATGCCGATGGTCGGCTCGTCCACCACGAGCGGCGGCAGCGCCTCGGGCGCGGCCGGATCGCAAAGCGTGTCCGACACCGCGGGAATCTCAATACCGGCGAACGCCACGATGTCGCCCGCGCTGGCGGACTCCACTTCCATGCGATTCAGGCCGTGGAAACCGAGCACCTGCGAGATCTTCTCGGTGCGTGCGTGGCCCGTGCGGTCGACCACCGTGACCGTCTGGCCACGCTTGATCACGCCGCGCTTGATGCGGCCGATGCCGATCGCGCCGACGTAGCTCGAGTAGTCGAGCTGCGACACCTGCAGCTGCAGCGGGCCGTTCGGATCGACGTCCGGCGGCGAACAGTGCTTGATGATCGTCTCGAACAGCACCTTCATGTCGCCGCCGCGGTGGGCGGGATCGAAGGTCGCGAAGCCCTGGATGGCCGACGCGTAGACGACGGGGAAGTCGAGCTGCTCCTCGGTCGCGCCCAGGCGGTCGAACAGGTCGAACGTCTGGTCCAGCACCCAGTTGGGGCGGGCCTCGTGACGGTCGATCTTGTTGATGACCACGATCGGGCGCAGGCCGTGCGCGAACGCCTTCTGCGTGACGAACCGCGTCTGTGGCATCGGGCCGTCGACGGCGTCGACCAGCAGCAGCACGGAGTCGACCATCGACAGCACGCGCTCCACTTCGCCGCCGAAATCGGCGTGTCCCGGGGTGTCGACGATGTTGATGCGGTACTCGTTCCACTTGATGGCCGTGTTCTTGGCCAGGATGGTGATGCCGCGCTCCTTTTCGAGCACGTTCGAGTCCATGACGCGCTCGGGGACGACCGTGCGGGCGTCGAACGTGCCGGATTGCT
>JBAVIQ010000068.1:0-1597 GCA_049687035.1 Steroidobacteraceae bacterium | reverse complement strand
ACCAGAACCTGTTCACGATCGAGCCGGGCGCGATCTCCGACACCAAGGTGCTGCTCACGCTTTTCGAAGGTAAGCCCGTGTACGGCGATCCCGACAAACTGTGAGTCAACCTTACGGTTCGTCGCTTGCGCCCGAACGCCAGGCACCGTTCGGTCGCCGGGATCCGGCGTACCCGCACTGAACGGCCAGGTCAGTTCTTTCACGGATCGCGCGGAAAGCGCTGTGTCCAGCGTTTCTCACGCAGCAGCTTGCCGTTCTCGTAGACACGTCGCTCGTACTCGTAATAATAGGCCTCGAGGTCACTGCGGAAGACCAGCTTTGCCTCCCACTTCAGTTTGCGGTCGGGCAGGTCCACCTCCATGCGGTGCGTACCGGTCATCGAGGTGTTCTCGGGGTGCGCGTCCGAGGTGCTGTGTTCGATCCGCTCCTCGTAGCGTTCGATACCCCAGGGGTGACGTTCGCTCCCGGTATTGGTCGCAACCGCGGTCACAGCGCCCGTCTGCGGATTGCGCCTCACCTCGGAGATCTCGCCGTAGCCGGACGGCGTGCCATTGTCGAGCGGCTCGAAGCCCGGCATGCGCGGGCTCGACTCCGGCGGCAGGAAGCTCGGGGCGGGGCGCGTCGATTTCGGTACCACGGGCAGCACGACGCGCGCGCCGTCGGCGCCGCCGATCGCGAGTGTCGTCGTCATCGAGTGTGGCGACGGCCACAGCATCGGCCATTGCGCATTGTTGACCGCCACGCGGATGCGATGCCCGGTCGGGAACACCCATGAAGTGAACTGCATCTCGATGTCGAGCGGGAACTCCTCACCGGGCGTGAGCAACTCGGGCAAGCGGGCCGATTTCCGGTGGTTGCCATTGAACCCGGCGCCCGCCACTTGAGTCACGGTGCCGTCGGGTGCGACATCCGAAATGCGCGCGAACCAGTTGGCGCGTGGTGCGTCGGTGCTCACGCGCAGTAGCGCACGTGGCAATCCCAGTATCTCCAGGTCCTCCGTCAGCGGCGCGGAGTCGTAGACCAGGCTGAAGGCGTCCGTGGGTCGCTGGTCGTGGGCGACATCGCCCCACCACATCACTGGGCCGCCGGCCTCGATGCCCGTGCCCGCCGTGTAGCGCAGCCTGTGCGTGCTGCTTGCGGCGTCGGCGTCACCCAGCGTGTGATCGTCGCGCAGGTTCAGGACGCGCTGCTGGATTCGCGCGATCGGCCAGCCGTCTTCCCAGCGCCAGTGCCCCGGCGCGGTGTCGAGGTAGGGCCCTGGGGGATGCCAGTCGCGTACGTACACGGCGAAGCGCGGCTCGCGCATGATGCCGGTGTCGACACCCTTCAACCAGTGATCGAACCAGCGCACGGCCTCGTGACGCCACTCGATGCCTGGCTTGGGGTAGGGATCGTGCGGAAAGGCGTGTGACCAGGGACCGATAATGGCTTTCACCGGTCCGCCGGCGTTCTGGAGCATGCGCGGGATCACGTCGCGGTAGCCGTCGTACCAGCCGCCGATGTGGAATCCGGGCACCGTAATCTGCTGCTCGCGGTCGCGCCACGAAGCGCGGTCCCAGAACGGCCCGTCGCGCTGCTCGCGCTTCCAGGTGAGCAT
>JBAVIQ010000067.1:0-4564 GCA_049687035.1 Steroidobacteraceae bacterium | reverse complement strand
CTGTCAAGCGAAGCGAATATCGAGCGTGTTCATGCAATATGAGGCGTGTCGGTACGAACCGACCTTTCCTGGAAGCCTGACGGGAACATAATGGGACCGGGGGCGATCGCCGCCGTGACGGGTGACGGCCGTCGCATAGGCACCTTCTTCCTCGCTGACGGTCTGAACTTACAGCATGTCGAGCGTCGCACTTTCCGGGATCGTCCGCTGCCGCGGTGTCGCCAAGTCGTTCGGGTCTGGTGAGGCTGCGGTCCCGGCGCTGCGGGGCGTCGACCTGGACGTCGTCGCGGGTGAACTGATGTTGCTCGTCGGTCCTTCGGGCTGCGGCAAGACGACCCTGCTCTCGATCATCGGCGCGATGCTCGATCGTGATGCGGGCGAATGTACTGTCATGGCCCGCGATCCCGGGCAGATGAACCCTGGCGAACGCGCGCAATTTCGCGGCGAGTCGCTCGGATTCGTCTTCCAGGGGTTCAACCTGCTGCCCACGCTGTCCGCGGAGGAGAACGTTGCCGTGCCGCTCCTTATAGGTGGAACGCCACGCCGGGATGCGTTCGGGCAGGCACGGCGATTGCTCGGCCGGGTCGGACTGCAGGGACGGCATGACGCTCGACCTGCGCAACTCAGCGGCGGCCAGCAGCAGCGCGTCGCCATCGCGCGGGCGCTCGCGCGCGAACCCCGGTTGATCCTGTGCGATGAGCCCACCAGCAATCTCGACCACAAGACCGGCGCGGAGATGGTCGAGCTACTGCGCCAGGCCGGGCGCAGCAGCGGGCGGGCGTTGATCGTGGCGACTCACGACACACGCATCTTCGGGTACGCCGACAGCGTGGCGCGCATGGAAGATGGCAGGATCGTCGAAATCACCCGGCATGGCGGACCCGATGGGTCGAGCGTGGCAGCATGAATCTCCGCAACCTGATTCTCCCGCTCGCCGCCGTCGCCGGTCTCATCGTCGCCGTGCTTGCCGTGGTGCGTGGTGAACACAGTCGGCAGGTGTCCGAGCCCGAGCCAGGGCAGAAGCAATCTGCCGCACTTTCCAAGGTACAGAATCCATTCGAGCATCAGGTTGCAGGCACGGGGGTGGTTGAAGCCGGCACTGGCAACATCGCCATCGGCACGCCAGTCTCCGGCATCGTGGCCGCGGTGCCGGTGCATTGGGGTGATCCGGTAGAACCCGGCACCACGCTGTTCCAGATCGACGATCGCGACCTTCGTGCGCAGTTGCCGCTCGCGGCTGCACGAGCAAAAGAAGCCGATGCCAGGCTGGCCCGGGCGAAGTACCAGGCGGAACTCGCCGATAAGGTCCACGCCCAGCACCTGCTGAGTGAAGAGCAGTTTCGGGACAAGCGTTACGAGGTGCAGATCGACCAGGCGATGCTGGAAGCGGCGAAGGCGGAAATCGAGCGGATCCGCATGGAGATCGACCGGCGCATCGTGCGGGCACCCGTCGCCGGTCGCGTGCTGCAGATCAACGTCAGGCCTGGCGAGTCTGCCGAAGCCGGGGCGGTTGGGACGCCGCTCATGGTCGTGGGCGATGATTCGCGACTGCGGGTGCGGGTCGATGTCGACGAAAACGATGCCGTGCGCGTCGATCCCGCGGCGGCGGCTATCGCGATCGTGCGCGGCCATCCGGAACTGCGCGTCGACCTCCACTTCGAAAGCATCGAGCCCTACGTCGCGCCGAGAAAAACGCTGAGCGGTGACACGACAGAGCGTGTCGACTCACGTGTCCTGCAGGTCATCTACAGCTTCGATCGGGTCAAGCTGCCGGTGTACGTCGGACAGCACCTGGACGTGTTCATCCAGGTGCCCAGCCCCGAACCTGCGGGCTGAGCGGCGCCACGCCGATGTTCAGGATCGCAATCAAGATGCTGGCGGGCGATCGGGGCAAGTATGCGGGCCTGCTGTTCGGCATCGCCTTCACGTCATTCCTGATTACCTTCGCCGCGTCGTTCTTCGCCGGATTCATGACGCGCGGGTTTTCGCTGATCTCGGACAATCCCGCGGCGGATGTCTGGGTGATGGATCCCGCGGTGGAGTCCGTCGAACAGACCACCAACGTGCCGACGTCGGCGCTGGATCGCGTGCGCAGCGTCGCCGGCGTGCAGTCTGCCGTGCCGCTGGCGCTGGCCACGACCGAGGTCCGGTTCCCTGGCGGGCACTTCCAGACGTTCCAGCTGATCGGCGTGGACGACGCGACCGCGGCCGGCGTGCCATTGCTCAATGACGATGTTCAGGTCACGGTGCTGCGCGCACCCGACGCGGTGCTGATCGACTCCGGCGGTACGGTCGGCAAACTGGAGACCCCCCGATTCCAGCGTGACCAGTGGCCGCATGGCGAGCCGCACCTCGATGCACCAACCCGGCCGCTCGCCAGCGGTGACGAACTGCTGGTCAACGATCACCGCGTCGTGGTTGCCGGCTACACGGACGCGTTGCCACGGTTTCCGCCACGGCCACTGATGTACACGACACTCGCCAACGCCCGGCGCATCCTGCCACCGGAACGACTCAGGCTGACGTTCGTACTGGCCAGTGCGGCGCCGGGCGTCCGGTCCGCAGAACTGGCCCGCCGTATCCAGACGGTAACGGGCCTGCGAGCGCGCACAGCGGACGATTTCAAGCGCGATACGGTCCGTTGGTACCTGGTCAACTCGGAGGATGTCGGCGACGTAGGCGCGATGCTGACGCTGGCCATGACGGTCGGGTTCGGCGTCACGGCGGTGTTGCTTTACATCTTCACGACCGAGAACCTGAAGCAGTACGCCGTGCTCAAGGCGATGGGTGCCACGTCGAAACTGTTGCTGGCGATGGTCTTCGTGCAGGCCGGTATCTGCGCCCTGATCGGAACGGGATTGGGGCTCGGCCTGTGCGGCATCGCAGGCCCGATCGTCGGGTCGCAGGGCTTTCCGTTCCGGATGATGTGGTTCACGCCCCTGGTCGGTGGCCTCATGGTGTTCGTGGTGTGCGTTCTGGCAGCCCTGATCAGTGCCCGGTCCGTGCTGAAGCTCGAACCCGCCGCTGTTTTCGCCGGGCGCAACTAGCGCAGCATCTCGCATCGCCTAAGTTCGACAGCGCACAGACGGCGCTGCGTATGGACGTGACACTGACACGGCAAGGCGGATACCCCGTCCGGCTGGCTAGCCACGAATCGACGGAGGTAACGATGCACGAGACCGTAAGCGATCCCGCCGCGGGCGACGATGGCGACAAGGCGGCCGGCACGTTGGAAGTGCGGCGCCAGCAGGCATTGCTCAAGACAGGTGCGCTGCAGAACGCGATCCTCACCAGCGCCAATTTCTCGATCATCGCCACCGACGAGAAGGGGATCATCCAGCTGTTCAATGTCGGCGCCGAGCGCATGCTGGGCTACCGCGCGACTGAAGTCGTCAACCGGATCCGGCCGAGCGACATTCACGACCCGGACGAAGTGACGGCGCGCGCGCAGGCGCTCAGCCTCGAACTCGACACTCCCATCACACCGGGCTTCGAGGCGCTGGCATTCAAGGCGTCGCGCGGGATCGAGGACGTTTACGAGCTGACGTACCTGCGCAAGGACGGCAGCCGCTTTCCGGCCATCGTTTCAATTACCGCGCTGCGTGACGACTTCGGCGACATCATCGGCTACCTCCTGATCGGCACCGACAACTCCGTGCGCAAGCAGGCGGAGCTGGATCTGCACCAGGCCATGTCGGTCGCAGAGAAGGCCAACCTCGCAAAATCCGATTTCCTGTCCAGCATGAGCCACGAGCTGCGCACACCGCTCAGTGCGATCCTCGGCTTCGCCCAGCTCATCGAATCCGGCTCCCCGCAACCAACGCCCTCGCAGAAGCGCAGCCTTGACCAGATTCTCAAGGCGGGGTGGTACCTGCTGGACCTGATCAATGAAGTCCTCGATCTCGCGCTGATCGAGTCCGGCAGGCTGTCGTTGTCGCCAGAGCCCGTGTCACTGGCCGACGTCATGCACGAATGCCAGACCATGGTGGAGCCACAGGCGCGGCAACGCCGCATCCACGTGAGCTTCCCACAGTTGGCCGTGCCGCACGTCGTCATGGGCGACCGGACCCGCGTGAAGCAGGTCCTGATCAACCTGCTTTCGAATGCGATCAAGTACAACAGGCCGGGGGGAACGGTCGTCGTCACCTGCGCGACCAGCGCGCCTGGACGCATTCGCATCTGTGTCGAAGACACCGGCGAGGGCTTGTCTCCCGCAGACATCGCGCAACTGTTCCAGCCGTTCAATCGGCTCGGACAGGCAGCGACCGCCGAGGAAGGCACGGGCATCGGCCTGGTCGTGTCCAAGCGGCTGGTGGAACTGATGGGCGGTGTCATCGGCGTGGAAAGCAAGGTCGGCAAGGGCAGCGTGTTTTGGATCGAGCTGAACCTGACCGAACCGCAACCTGTAGTCAGTGCGGTCGAGACATCGGCGGTTGCGCGTGCGAAAAGCGATGCAGGCGCGCGGCTGCGCACCTTGCTCTATGTCGAAGACAATCCGGCCAACCTGATGCTGGTGGAAGACCTGGTCGGACGCCGGGCGGACATCCAGCTGCTGATCGCGAGG
>JBAVIQ010000066.1:0-22103 GCA_049687035.1 Steroidobacteraceae bacterium | reverse complement strand
GACTTGCGGCGCAAATCGATCTCCAGTCCGCGCTCGCCTTTGCCGTCGCGTGCGATCCGGTAATCGACGGATTCGAAATCGTCGAGGCGATACTGCGAAGCCAGGCGCTGCTGCAGTTCAGGCTGGTCGAGCGGCTTGCCAGCCAGGTCGCCGAAGACGGCCTCGACCCGTTTTGCCTCGGCCTGCGACTGCGCGTCCGCTCGCACGAACGCGACCTGCACGACGGGCTCCGCAGTACGAGCGCGCTGCGCCACGTACCGCTCGTAGTCAGCGATGGACAACGACAGCGCGGCGAGCGCGGAGGCCTGCGCAAGGGCAGCCGTCTGCCCCTGCTCCATGACCTGCGGCATGCGCCCGAACTCGATTGCGGTCATCGCGCCGAGATCGGGTTCGATCAGTACGTCCCCCGGCTGCAGATGCTCCTTGGACTCGAGCGTGCCGCGCCGGACCATGATGCCGACCATCTGGTTCGTGATGTCGAAAGCCGAACCCAGTCCGTCGCGCCGCGCGAGCGGAAAGCTCACGTCGACGACGATGAGCCGGTCGACACCCATGCTCTGCGCGAGTTCCACGGGCAGGTTGTCGACAAGGCCGCCATCCACCAGCAGGCGGCCGTTCCTTTCGACCGGCGTGAGCACGCCCGGGGCCGACATGCTTGCGCGCAGGACGGTCACCAGGTCGCCCTCTCCCATGACGACGGCCTCGCCCGTCTCGAGATCGGTCGCGAGCGCGCGGAAGCGTGTCGGCAGCCGGTCGAAGTCCTGCACGTCGGCGACACGGACGGTGGCATCACGCAGCACCTGCGTGATCTTGTGGCCCTGCACCAGGCCGAGCGGCAGCACGACGCCCTGGCTCGTATTCACGCCAAGGGCGCCCTTGGCGAGGATGTTGCGGTCGTCCTGCTTGCGGCGGTAAGCGCGGTCGCGCCGTGGCGCGCGGTCACGGATTACTTCCTGCCAGTCGAGTTCGCGGAACACGCGCTCGATTTCGTCGCCGCTCAGTCCTGCGGCATAGAGCCCGCCCACGACGGCGCCCATGCTCGTGCCGGCGATCGCGTCGATCGGGATGTGCATCTGCTCGAGCATGCGGATCACGCCGACGTGCGCCGCACCGCGCGCGCCACCGCCGCTCAACACCAGCCCGATCCGGGGCCGCGCGGCCTCGGACGCAATCTGTACCGGCTTGGCCTGTACGGCGCTCTCCGCCGCAGCCGCCTGCGCGGGCAGGACATGAACCATGCAGGCGATGCCGCCGCAGGCCAGCAGCGCTCGCCGTGTCCACGCCAGACGGGACGGAGATTGCAGTCGAGGTGCGCACAGGCGGCGGGTCACGAATGGGATTCGCATTGCCAGCTCCAGAAGGTGCGGCGATGGTAGCAAACGTCGACACCGCTCCCGCGCCCAGTCGGTAATAATGGCCGGCGAAACGGCATCTCGCGCCACTCCTGAATCCCTCCTCCATGACTTTGCTGAACTTTCGATCAGCGCGCTGGCTCGGGTGCCTCATCGCTTGCGTGGGCATCACCGCAGCCGCGACTACGCGGGCAGCGTCGCCGGCGCTCGAAGAAGTCGTCGTGACTGCGCAGCGACAGCCCGTGGCCGCGCTCGCGACGCCCCTCAGCATCGGTCGCGTCGACCGGGACGCCATCGATCTGCTCGGCGCCACCCACAGTTCCGAAGCGCTCAATCGCGTGCCCGGCGTGATGGTGCAGCGTGGCAGCGGACAGGAAAGCCTCACGGCGATCCGCTCGCCGGTTCTGACCGGTGCCGGTTCGTGCGGTGCGTTCCTGTTCCTGGAAAACGGCGTGCCGATCCGCCCCGTGGGCTTCTGCAACGTCAACGAGATGCTCGAGATCAACACCGAGCAGGCCGATGCGATCGAAATCCTGCGCGGCACCGGAACGGCCCTCTATGGCTCGAATTCCGTGCACGGCACGATCAACGTGCTGCAGGATGCGCCGTCGGAGTTGCCGGCCTGGAAGCTGGGACTCGGGCTCGGGCCGGATGATTACGCACGTGGCGGCTTCGTCGGTGCACATGAAGGCGACACCACGGGCTTCGGCTTGAAGGCGCTGTATACGCACGACGGCGGCTGGCGCGACCAGTCCGGCTTCGACGAAGGCAAGCTCAACGCTACGCTGACGACCGGGGTGGGCGGCAGCATGCCGTCGCGGTTCGATCTCGCGGCGATGAAGCTCGAACAGGAGACGGCCGGATTCATTCCTGGCAAGGATGCCTATCGCGACCGGGAACTGAGCGAGCAGAATCTGAACCCGGAGGCCTATCGCAACGCGCAGGCCGTACGAATCACGGGGCTGGTGCAGCCGCCAACGTCCCTGCCCGGCCGGCTCGAACTGCGACCCTACCTCCGCACCTCACGCATGGATTTCCTGCAGCATTTCCTGCTCGGCCAACCCGTCGAACGCAACGGCCAGGAGAGCGCGGGCGTGATGAGCAGCTTCGACTGGGACCTTGGTGACCGCGTCTCGCTCATCACGGGTCTCGACCTTGAGTGGGCCGACACGTTCCTGGTCGAAGACCAGGCAGGGCCCACGACAGGCGGCAGCCCGGCTGCCAACGCGATCCGGCCAGCCGGCCTGCACTACGACTACAGCGTGACTTCGAACGTGGCCGGCGCCTATGCCCAGCTCGACTACGCACTGACACCTTCGCTGCACGCCGGCGCGGGCGTGCGCGTGGAATACGTCGGCTACGACTACGACAACGACATGCTGGCCGGCAACACGGACGAGAACGGGGTGCCGTGCCTTCCGGCGGGTTGCCTGTACAGCCGGCCGGCCGATCGCAGCGATACTTTCACCAATGCAGCGCCCAAGCTCAGCCTGCGCTGGGACGCGGCTGCAGGCCTGATGCTGTACGCAAATGTCTCGCGCGGCTTCCGTCCGCCCGAGATGACGGAGCTCTACCGGCTGCAGCGCAGTCAGTCCGTGGCCGAACTCGAATCCGAGCAGGTGGACGCTTACGAGATCGGCCTGAAGTTCGCGGGCGGCGACTGGCGCGGTGAACTCGCCGGCTTCCGCCTGCGCAAGGACAACGTCATCCTCCGCGATTCCGGCGGCTTCTACGTGAGCGACGGTCGCACCTCGCACGAAGGCGTGGAGTACGCGCTGACGTGGCAGGCGCTCGATTCGCTGGCGGCCACGGTATCAGGCACCTATGCGCGGCATCGCTACGAGTTCTCGCGTGCCATCGAGGGCGGCGAGACGATCTCCGCGGGCAACGACGTGGACACCGCGCCGCGCGAGCTGCTGCGTGCCGCGCTCGAATTCAGGCCATTACCCACGGTGGCCGCCGAAGCCGAGTGGCTCGTGGTGGGCGACTACTTCGTCGATGCCGCCAACGCCCATCGCTACACCGGTCACGAACTGCTCAACCTGCGGGCGCGCTGGGAATTCGTGCCGCGATGGTCGCTGACGCTGCGCGTCAACAATGCGCTCGATCGCGCGTATGCGGACCGCGCCGACTTTGCTTTCGGCAACTATCGCTATTTTCCGGGGCGCCCGCGCTCGGTGTTTGCGGAGCTCAGCTGGCAGGCTGAGTAACCGCCGGCGCGGACGGTCGTCAGGCTACTGCCCGCAATGCGCGCCACTGGACCGGCGCGGATCCGAACCAATGCAGCCTTGCGGCCAGCGAAGCTACTTCACCGACGATGACGAGTGCCGGCGACTTCACGGCGGCGGCGCGTCCGGCATCTTCGAGCTCTGCGAGGGTCGCGAGCACCACGCGCTGATTCGAGCGCGAGCCGTTCTCGACGATGGCCACCGGCGTCGCAGGCGCCCGTCCGTGCCGCACCAGCTGGTCGCGAATCGTGCCGAGCCCAGCCACACCCATGTACAGCGCGAGCGTCTGCCGTTCCCGGGCCAGCGTAGCCCAGTCGAGGCTGTCCATCGAGTCGCCGCTGTGGGCCGTCACGAACCGCACCGACTGCGCGTGTTCACGGTGCGTGAGCGGGATCCCGGCATACGCGCCACACGCGATGGCGGCGGTGATGCCCGGGACGACCTCGAACGGGATGCCGTGCTGCTCGAGGAATTCCAACTCCTCGCCACCGCGGCCGAGAATGAACGGATCGCCGCCCTTTAACCGCACGACACGCCGGCCGAGCCGTGCCTGCTCCAGCAGCAGTTCGTTGATGCGGCCCTGCGCGACGGAGTGGCCGCCGGCCATCTTGCCGACGCAGATCCGGTCCGCATCGCGGCGCGCCAGGTTCATGACTTCGTCGGAGACCAGCCGGTCGTGCAGGATCACGTCGGCTTCCTGCAGCGCTCGCAGCGCGTTCAGCGTGAGCAGGCCAGCATCGCCCGGACCGGCGCCGACCAGCACGACACTGCCGCGTCGAGGCGCATCGGCATGCTGCAGGGTGTGTTCGAGTTCACGCTCGGCGCCCGGCATGTCCTGATTGCGCACGAGCGCCGCAACCCGTCCACGCACCACCGTCTCGTAGAAACGACGACGTGCGTTGACGTCAGGCAGCCCGCCCTTGATCCTGCCGCGCCACCGTTGCAGCAGGCCTGCAAGCTGGCCGAACGATCCGTCGAGCAGTGACTCGAGCCGCTCGCGCACGAGCCGCGCCAGCACGGGGGCGACGCCGCCGGTCGAGATTGCGATGACCAGGGGCGAGCGGTCGACAAGCGCGGGCACGATGAAACTCGAGAGCTCCGCCACGTCGACGACGTTGACGAGCACGTTGCGTTCGCGCCCCGCAGCCGCCACGGCAGCATTCACCGACCGGTCGTCGGTCGCAGCGATAGCGAGCACCGCGCCGTCGAAATGTCGCGCAGCAAAACTCTCACGGTGGACCTCGATGGCCGGGTGCTCGCCCAGCCATGCCGTGACCACGGGCGCGACCAGCCGCACCTGCGCGCCCGCGTCGAGCAGCAGCCGAACCTTCCGCTCGGCCACGGCACCACCGCCAACGACGAGGACGCGTCGGCCGTGCAGATCGGCGAAGAGCGGGAAATAGCGCATGTCAGCCTTCGAGTCCGTGAATGCCGCACTCGCGCTTCAGGCCGAAGAAGCGCGTCGCCTCGACATCGCCCGCTTCGGCCAGGGTGCGCGTCGTGTGCCAGTCGCCGATCGAGACATACCCTTCGTGCCAGAGCGGGTGGTACGGCAGCGCGTGCTGGCGCAGGTAATCGAAGACCTGGCGGTCGGTCCAGTCGAAGATCGGGTGCACTTTCCAGCGGCCCTCGCGCCACTCGAGCGGGCGGATGCGGCGGCGCGTCTCGGCCTGGTCGCGGCGCAGGCCGGCGAACCACGTGTGCACGCCAAGCTCATGCAGCGCGCGCTGCATCGGCTCGGTCTTGCGCGCTTCGTTGTAGCGGTCGATGCCGTCGAGGCCCTGCTCCCAGAGCCGGCCGTGACGTGCTTCGAGCCAGGCTGGCGAAACGCTCGGCTGGTACACCTTGAGATTGAGTTCGAGCTTCTCGACCAGGTCGTCGATGAAGCGGTAGGTTTCCGGAAACAGGTAACCGGTATCGATCAGCACGACCGGCAGCGCAGGCAATTCGCGCGTGACCATGTGCAGTGACACAGCCGCCTGCGCGCCAAAGCTCGACGAGAGCGCGTGCTCACCCGGCAGGTTCGCCACGGCCCAACGCACGCGATCCTCCGCGCTCATGCGCTCGAGGTCGCTGTTCACTTCGTCCATGACGACCGGCTCGTGCATCGCCCGGCCCGCGTCCCATGCCAAGGCCCTCATTCCTGCCACCCCTCCGCGACTCATGCCGCCCGGGCCCCGACCAGGCCCGCGCGCCAGGCGAAATCGCCGAAGCATTCGCCCGCCGTGCGTTCCTTGGCGTAGCGGCCGAACGCAGCGTCCAGCGCCGCGACGATCGTGGGCTCATCGACGTTTTCGAGGTGCAGCGCATTCAGGCGCTGGCCCTTGCCGTCGCCGCCGAAGAACAGGTTGTAGCGCCCCGGGGCCTTGCCCACGAGCGCCACTTCCGCGAGATAGGGCCGCGCGCAGCCATTCGGGCAGCCCGTGATGCGCAGCACCAGCGGCGCGCCGGCCAGCCCGTTCGCGGCGAGACGTTCATCGACCAGTTGCGAGAGCCGCGGCAGGTAACGCTCGGCCTCGGCCATCGCCAGGGCACACGTCGGCAACGCAACGCATGCGAGCGCGTTGAGCGCAACAGGCGTGGCCCGCGCGTGACGATCGAGACCGTAACGCACGACCAGGGCGTCGATGAACGTGCGCGCGTTCGCGTCCACATTGGCGATCGTCAGGTTCTGGTTCGGCGTCAGGCGAAAATCGCCGCGATGCACCTTGGCGATCTCGCGCAGGCCCGTGAGCCAGGGCCCCTTGGCCGTATCGGCGACACGGCCGGCTTCGATGCGCAGCGTCAGGTGCCAGCGGCCGTCGAATCCTTCGGTCCAGCCGAACCGGTCACCGGTCGCTTCGAACTTGAACGGGCGGGCCGGCTCGAGCGCGAAACCCTGCCGGCGCGTGATCTCGGCGACGAACCACTCGAGACCGCGGTCCTCGATCGTGTACTTGAGGCGCGCGCGCTTGCGCACGGCACGGTTGCCGAAGTCGCGCTGCGTGGTGAGCACGGCCTCCGCCACGGCGAGCAACTGCTCAGGTCTCAGGAAACCAGCAACGTCCGCCACGCGCGGGTGCGTCTCGACGTCACCGTGCGTGGCGCCCATGCCGCCGCCGACGGTGAGGTTGAAGCCCTGCAACTCGCCGTTCTCGATGATGGCGATGAAGCCGAGGTCGTGCGCGAAGACGTCGACGTCGTTGACGGGCGGCACGACGATCGCCGCCTTGAACTTGCGCGGCAGGTACGTCGGGCCGTACAGCGGCTCGACTTCTTCTTCGGTGCTCGACACCTTTGCGCCGTCGAGCCAGATCTCGTGGTAGGCGCGCGTCTGCGGCAGCAGGTGCTCCGAGAGCTTCTTCGCCCATCCATGCACGACCGGGTGCGCTCGCGTTTCGACCGGGTTCGCACTCGCCATCACGTTGCGGTTGACGTCGCCACAGGCAGCGATGGTGTCCAGCAGCGAGGCGTTGATCGCCTGCATCGTCGCCTTGAGCTCGGTCTTGATGACGCCGTGGAACTGGAAGGCCTGGCGCGTCGTGATGCGTAGAGTGCCGTTCGCATAGCGGCGCGCGATTTCGTCGAGTTGCAGCCACTGCGTGGGCGTGCAGACGCCGCCCGGCAGCCGGGTGCGGATCATGAAGCTGTACGCGGGCTCGAGCTTCTGGCGCCGACGCTCGTCGCGGATGTCGCGATCGTCCTGCTGGTAGCTGCCGTGGAATTTGATCAGGACGGTGTCGTCCTCGCGGATCGCGCCGGTCAGCGGGTCCTGGAGGCTCTCGACAAGCGTGCCGCGCAGGTTGCGGCTGTCGCGCTTGATGCGCTCGACGGGGGATTGCTCGGTCATGCTTGCTCTGCTCAGTACACGTCGCGCAGGTAGCGGCGGTCGTCCGCCAGCCGGCGCACGTAGGCGTCCGCGTCGTCACGGCTCTTGCCGCCGTGTTCCGCGACGATGTCGATCAGTGCCGCATTGACGTCGGGCGCCATCTTGTCGGCGTCGCCGCAGACGTAGAGGTACGCGCCGTTCTCGAGCCAGGCATAAAGGTCCTTGCCGACGCGGCGCAGACGGTCCTGGACGTACTCGCGGGCGATGCTGCGGTCGCGCGAGAACGCGAGGTCAAGGCGGCTCAGCACGCCCCGCTTCACGGCGTCCTGCCATTCAGTCTGGTACAGGAACTCGCTCTGGAAATGACGCGCGCCGAAGAAGAGCCAGTTGCGGCCCGTGGCGCCCTGCGCCTCGCGGTGCTGCACGAAGCCGCGAAACGGGGCAACACCCGTGCCGGGGCCGATCATGATGACATCGCGCGACGTGTCGGCCGGGAGGCGGAAGCGCTCGTTCGGTTCGATGAAGATGCGCGCCTTCGCCTGCTCGCCCTGCAGGCTGGCGAGAAACGCCGAAGCCGCACCCAGACGACGCTTGCGGTCGAGTTCGTAATCCACCAGTGCAACGGCGAGGTGGGCTTCCTCGCCGACCGCTTCCTGGCTGGAGGCGATCGAGTAAAGCCGCGGCGCCAGTGGGCGGAGCGCCTGCACGAACGATGTGGCATCCCACTCGCCTGGGTGACGCTGCAGCACGTCGACCACCTGCAGGTCCTTCAGGGTGTGGCGCAGGTCGGCTTCGTGGCCGGCCCGCAGCACGTCGGCGAGCCGCGCGTCCTGCGAGCGCTCGGCCTGCTGCGTGAGGAACGGCCGCGTCAGGCGCGTGAGTTCGCGGCCGGTCGTGAGCCATTCGCGCAGTGGTTTCGCCGCGCCGTCGAGTTCGACGGACTGGTCGCCGTCGAGGTGCAGCGCCTGTAGCACTTCGCTGACGACCGCGGACGGATTCTCGTGCCACACGCCGAGCGCATCGCCGGGCGCATACGCGAGGCCGGAGCCCGCAAGGCTCATTTCGAGATGGCGGACTTCCCTGGTCGCACCGCGGCCCGTGAGCGAGTGATTTGCGATCACTTCGGCCGCGAACGGCTGCTCGCGCGAGAACAGCGGTTCGGCGGGCGCCGTGCGCAGGCGCGTGACAGTCGCGGACTGCGCGCTGCCACCCAGCGCGTCGCGTGCGCCGGCAACCACGCGTTCGAGCCACGAGTTGGCGAGACTGTCGTAATCGACGTCGCAGTCGACGCGGTCGACGAGTCGCCTGGCGCCGAGCGCGGCGAGCCGCTCATCCACCTGCCTGCCCGTCTCGCAGAATTTCGGATAGCTCGAATCGCCGAGCGCGAGTACTGAAAAAACCAGCTGCTCGAGTTGCGGCGCGCGGCGCGACTGCAGGAATTCCATGAGGCCACGCGCGTCATCCGGTGGGTCGCCGTCGCCCTGCGTGCTGACGACCATGACCAGCATGCGTTCCTTAGCCAGGTCTTTGACAGGATAGTCGCCTGCGGCATAGACGCGCGCGGCGAGACCTGCGGCTTCAGCAGCGCGACCGAGGCGGTCGGCGATACGCTTGCTGTTGCCCGTCTGGGACCCATAGACGATGGTCAGCCGCGCAGTGGGTTCAGCACGCGCGGCGGGCGCCACGACCGGACCCGCCGGCAGCGACAGGCCGGAGCGTGCAATGGCACGCTCATGCGCCACGCCCGCGGCAAAGCCCGACAGCCACTGCAGCGTGGACGGCTCGAGACCTTCGACGACACGCAGTAGCAACTCGGTCCGCTCCGGGTCGAGCGGGCCCAGGGGCAGCGTCGTCGCGATGTTGGCGCTCATGGCATTCCTCGCCCGCGAACCTGTTGCGGGGACGAGAATGCTAGGGAGCTGCACCCGGCCGGTGGAAAGGCCGGGTGGTTATGGACTCAGAACGGGTCTCAGGCGGGGAAGAATTCGATCGGCTTGGTGGTCGTCATCGTGGCCACGTCCCGGTCTTCGAACCGGAACATCTTCACGCGGGCGACCAGCTTGCGTTCGAGTTCAGGATCGCCCAATTCGCTGGAAATCACGCGACATTCGGTCACTTCACCCGTCGGCGCGATGGTGACTTCGAGCACCACCTTGCCCTGCAGGGCCGGATTCTCGCGGAGCGCCCGGCTGTACAGCGAGTAGATCGCCGACTTGTTCTTGTCAAAGACCAATTCGATCTCTTCACGGGTCCGGGCCGCCTTGGCGCTCTTGCCGGACCGCTGGGCCTCGGGCGCCGCGCCGGATTCGGTAGTCGCAGATGAAACCTGCGCCGTGGCATGACCCTTCAGACCGGTCGAACCGCCGCCGAAGCCCTTGCTGACTGCGCCGACGGCGATGCCGCCACTGCCGCTGCCAACCTTGGCTGTGAGGATCGACCGATCGACGCGGGTGCGTTCGCCGGCCCCGGCATTCAGGGACTTGGCGTCGACGTTCGTCTTGACGTCGAGGTTACGCAACTCGGCCAGCTGATCCGACATCGCAAGCAGTCCCGAGGCTGCCGCCTTTTTGCGCGGATCGGGTTTCGGCTCGGGCTGCACGACGGGCAAGGGCACCGGGCGTTCGACGCGCGCCTCGACCTTGGGCACGTCGATCGGCTTGGGCGGCGGCACTTCGACCGGCTTGGGCAACGGTTTCGGCTTCGGTTGCTGGAGGATGAATTCGACGATGCGCTCCGGCACGGCCGGCGCCAGCGCGGGCGTGCGCGGCTTGTCCGGCAACAGTGGGATGACGATGCCGAAGCCGATGAACAGCCCGAGCACCGCGCCCAGCACGCGGCGAACACGACGTTGTTCGTCGTCCGACGGCGTCCAGGGCAGGTCGTAAACGCGGTAGTAGGTAGCGCTCATCGTGCCCGCTCCATCAGGCCCCTGCCTGCGCAGCCAGCGCCTGCTCGCGCTCGACGACCGCCAGGGACACCTTGGTGTAGTCGGCGGCCGAGCAGCTTGCAACGATCTTGCGCAGCACGGCGTATGGCAGCGACTTCTCGGCCATGACGGTCACCTCGCGCTGCGCGCCCGTACCGGGCAGCAGTCCAGCCGACTCCCGGCCAAGTGCCGCGCGCAGGGGTTCCACCACCGGCTCCGCCGTGCTGCCGACGTCGGCCACCGAGACGACCGCCTCGCCGTTCACGTACAGCATGTCGCGGGTCACGGTCACCACCGTCGCGGGTCGCGGCTTCTGGTCCGACGCCGAGTACGGGATGGAGATGTTGCGGCTATTCGACAGGATCTCCGTGTCCGCCGAGTGCACCAGCAGGTAGACCACGATGATCATCAACATGTCGATCATCGGAATGAGTGTGAGCGGCCCGTGGCCGCCACTCCCGCCGCCGTGGCGCGAATGCCGCGCCTTTCCTGAGCGAATCATGTCGGCGCATCTCCCAGCGCAATCAGCGGGAACAGTTCGCGACTGACGACCTTGCCGCCGACCGTGCTCTGGCGGACACGGACCGCGTCCATGACCTGCACGATCGTGTCGTAGTCCACGTCTTCGGCGACGAGCAACGTTGCGTTCTGCTGGTCGGGGAAGCGCCCCTTGAGGCCTTCGAGGTACTCGGACACGCGCACGACATCCTGGCCCGTGGCCGTGGCCGGCACGGTTTCGAGGATGCCCTGGTTGCGATCCGCGATCTCGACGGCGCCGCGTCGCACGATGACCTCGAGCTCGAACACCGGCACCTTCGCTGCAGCCTGCGCGCCCGGACCAGGCAGGTTCACCTCCAGCACGGCTGTCCTCGAGAACACTGCCGTGAAGATCAGGAAGAACGAAAGGATGACCATCACGTCCAGCATGGGCACGATGTTCAGGTCGTTGCGGCCGCGGTAGCGCGCGTGATTGCGCAGCTGCCGGCGGGCGAGCGGCGAGCTCTTCATGCGCGCGCTGCTCCGAGGATCTGTTCACTCGTCCGGGCTGCGGCCGACGCGGCGGCCGGCTGCGGCACAGCCGGGCGGCGCTCGGTGATGCTGTTCAGGAACTTGATCGACGCCACCTCGAGGCTGTCTACCAGCTCCGTGGTCTTGGTCTCGAGATACATGTGGCAGAGCAGCAGCGTGATCGCGAGCCCGAGGCCGAGCGCGGTGTTGTTCATCGCCACCGAGATGCTCGCCGACAGCATGGCGGCCTTCTCAGCCGGGTTGACGGCGGCGACAGCGGCGAACGCGTTGATCAGGCCGATCACCGTGCCGAGCAATCCCATCAGCATGCCGATGTTGGCCAGGGTGGCGAGGTAGTGCGTGCGCTTCTCAAGGCGCGGGATCACCTCGATCAGGCTTTCTTCCATCGCCTTCTCGATGTCCTCGCGGCGGTGAGCGGTCGAGATGCGCGACATGCCGTAGCGCATGATCGTCGACAGCGCCGAGTCGTTCTTCTCAGCGATCTCCATGGCTTTGCGGAAGTTGCCGCCCTGGATGAGGGGCGCCAGCTCGGCCCACAGGCGGCGATTGCCGCGCGAAACGCGGTGCAGGTAGATGAAACGCTCGACGGCGAAGCCGAGGCCGACCGCGAATACCGCGGCGATCGGGTAGAGGAAGGCCCCACCCTGCTTGAAGAAGTTCACGATCATGTCGATGGCATTCATGGCTCTTTGGCTCCGGGAGACGAACGGTCCGAACTTTGCGACGTCAGGTCGCGGAAATATGTGATCTCGCGCCGGAATTCGTCACGATCCACCGGCGCAAGGACTTCTTCGATCAGGCTGCCCATCGGCCGGTCGGGTCCGGCCGGCGGTTCGGCGGCCTTCCACGGCACGATGCTCATGACCTTGGGCAGTTCGCGGTTGCCGGTGATGGCAGTGGCGTCGAGCTGCAGGCGGTCGACGGCCTTCGTGGACGCAGCACCCTTCGGCGCCGGATCCGCGGCCTGGACCACGGCAGCCGGCAGGCCTGTCAGCAGCAGGAGCGCGAGACTGGAGTGGAGAATGGTCTTCACGGCGTGGCCTCCGCGGTGCGCGTGACAGCGGCAATTCGCGCCTTGAGTTCAGCGACCCACGCGGCGACCTGCGTGTCGGCACCCTGCGTCAGCAGTTGATAGCGCTCGAAGTGCGGCAGCGCGGCCGCCGGGTCGTCGAGATACAGGTCGTGCAGGATCGCGAGGTTGCGCTCGGCGTCCGCGTAGTTCGGGTCGAGTGTCAGCGCGCGTTCGTACGCCGCCTTCGCGTCGGCAAACTGCCCTGCCTGGCGCCGCTGCACGCCCAGCTGGTTCTGCACCGCCGGATCAGCCTCGGGCGGCAGTGCCGGTCCTGCAACCGGCGCTACCGGGGCATCGGCGACTTCCGCCCGCGCATACCGGCCGGGCTTCAGCTGCGCGAGTTCGGCGTAGCTCTTCTGCACCCACTCGTCGTAGACGCCTTGCGCCGCCAGCCGGGCATTGCGCTCGTGGATGCCAATGGCCTTCTCTTCGAACGGAAACGCCTGCTCCTCGAGCAGCACGTCGTACTGCTCGAGTTCCTCGGCATCGAGATTCTCTGGTCGATCCGACTCCATCAGCGCCTTGCCGAGGTGACGATAGAGGTCCGCCATCGCGAATGCCGACGCGGTCGTGACCTGCGCCACGCCGTACTCCTCGGCGCGGCCGTAGGCGCCCAGCGCCGCTTCGAGCGCCTTGCGCTTGGCGGGGAGCGATTTCTCGAGTGGCAGCCCTAAGCGGATCGCACGAGCGGATGCATCGAGCGGCCGTGCGAGTTCGAGCGCCGCGGTTGCGGCGAGGAACTTCGTGCGGTCGGTGCGTTCCGCGCCCGCCGCCCGGTCGGCGACGATGATGTCTTCGAGCCAGCGCTTGCGGCCATCGGTGTCGTTGGCATCCCGCGCCAGGTCGGCGAGTGCCTGCCGCGCATCCAGTGCGGGACCGGCAGGCACAGGGTAACGCTTGACGTACTCCGCATAGACGCGGCTCGCGGCTGCACGGTCGCCTGCTGCGACCTGCAACTCCGCTGCCTGCCAGAGAGCGGTTCGGCGTACTTCAGGATCTTCAGTCTCGCGGGCCGCGACGCGCTCGAACTCGGCGGCGGCCTTGGCCTGCTGGCCGGACTCGACGTACGCGACGGCAAGCTTGCGGTCCACGTCGGCAGCGAGTTCATGTTGCGGGTACGTGGCCCGGAAACCTTCGAGCACCGTAGCTGCCGCAGTCCATTGCTTGTCCTGCAGCAACAGCGTCGCCGCGTCGAACTCCGCCTTCGCACGGATCGGCGAAGCCGGCGCGATCGCGGCAACGCGCAGGAAATCCTGCACGGCACCGGCGTGATCGCCCGCCGCCTGCCGCGTCTCGGCCTGCCGATACACGGCAGCCGCCTGGCGTTCGACCGCCTCCGCATGCTGCGGGTCGTTGACCGGCGTGCGCGCGACCACCTCGCCGTACGCACGTTCGGCTTGCGTATAACGCGAGGAGTCAAAGTACGTGTGCGCAAGCACGGTCCAGGCCACGAGTTGCTGGCCAGCATCGGCGCGCGGTCCGAGTGCAAGGACGCTCTGCGCGACCGCTTCCGCGCGCTGCCGGTCGCCGAGATCGAACAACTGCTTGGTCGTGCGCGTCAGCACGCCGGGCGTTTCGACGTGATCGGGGAACGTGCTCGAGAACAGCAACGAAGATTCGATGGCACGCTGCCGCAGGGCCGGTCGCTCGGCCGCGGACACCGTAGGTTCCGCCTTGTCGAGCGCGACCAGCGCGGCATAACCGGCACGACCTGCCTCGGGCGCGTTCTGGTAGCTGTACGCGGCCTTTTCGTATTCATCGGCCGCCTCGATAAAGCGCGAACCCTCGAGCAGCAGATCCGCCAGCAGCAGACGCGTTGCCGGTGCCTCCGCCGTGGCGTCGAAGCCGTCGAGGTACTCGCGGTACCAGCGCACGGCGGCGTCACGGTCGGCCTCCCCGCCCTGCTTCTGCGCCAGCGCATGATGATGACGTGCAAGGTCGAGCAGATTTGCCTGGACGGCAGCGCTCACGCGCGGATCGATGTTCGCCCCTCGCTGCGCCCAGTACGCGCTGCGCGGTCCGTAGAGCTCGACCAGCTCCTGTTTCGATTCGAGGACCAGCGCGTTGAAGCCCGCCTTGCCATAGGCCTCGGTCGCCTTGCCAAGCAGCAGGGGAGCTTCAGGATCGAGAGGCTGGCGACGTGCGAACGAGCGGTACACCTCTGCACCGTCCTGGAAGCGTTCCTTCTCGACGTAGAGATCACCGAGCGCGCGATAAAGCCGCGACTCGTAAGGCGCTGGGCCACGCTGCGCCAGCGCAGCCTGCAGCGACGCCGCACCATCGTCAGCGGCGAACATCAGGCTCAGGGCGCGCAGGGCGTCGTCGGACAGTTCCTGCTGCGGCCGCGTCAGCTGCGACACGTCGCGCAACTGCCCGTCCTGCACCAGCACTGTGTCGAGCAGAGCAAGAAAGTCACGGCTGCTCGCCGCATTGTCGCCGAGCTTGAACTGCGCCCAGCCGCGCTTGTAGAGCGCCTGCTCGTGGAACGTGCTGGCGGGGCCCATCGCGAGCACTGCTGCGTACGCCTGTTCGGCCTCGGCATAGCGCTTCGCGCTGAAGAACACTTCGCCACGCCGGAACTGCGCCTCATCGGCACGTGCTCCGTGCGGATGCCGCAGCACCAGTTCATCGAGCGCGGCCATTGCAGCATCGGCATCACCCGCGACTTCGGACGCGCGTGCGAGCTGATACAGAACCGCATCGCGCGCCGCGTAGTCGGGATAGTCACGCAGCAATTCCTGGTAGGTGGCGACGGCTTCACGGGCCTTCGCCTGTGCAGCGGCATCGGGTACGTCACCCACGGCGCTGAGCATGGCCGCCTGCTCGAGCCGCAGGTCGCCCAGCCGGCGCAGCGCCTGTGCCTTCAGCGCGGGGTCTGCACCATCGATCTTGAGGAATGCTGCGTAGCTGTTCGCAGCGTCCTCGGGCGCTGCCTGCACCGGCAGCGAGCGATCCACTGGCGCACTGCGACCGGCGAGCGAGCCGAGCGTCGGCTCGGCCTTCTTGCGGGCGCTCTCGGCCGTACCCGACCAGCCGCTGGCAACGACTGCGGCGACTGCGAGCCACACCAGGCGGGAAGCGCTCATTTGCCACCCCCGCCCGAGGCGCCGTCGTACAGCGAAGCCAGGGCGAACTGCGCCTGCGTCGAGTAACTGCCCAGACGCTTCTGTTGTGCCTGCAGTTCCCCCACGGCGATGTCGGCCAGCGCGCGTTCCTGCGCGAGAGCCGTAGCGTCAAGCAGGGGAGCGATGCGTGCAACGCGTTCCGACAATTTGTCGACGCGGCCCGCGAAATCCTGCGTGTTCTGCGGCACCAGGTCGCCGGCCTCGCCGATCGCGGCGAGACGCGTGCCGGCCTCGGCCAACGCCGCTCGTGTCTGCTTCAGGTCGCGACGGGTCTGCGCCGCGCGCACCTTGTAAACACGATCGAGCTCCCACGACAACGCGCCACGCAGCAGGCGCGCGCGCTCAGCAAATTCGTCACGCTGGGGCCCGGCTGGCATCGACGCCAGCGTCGCATCGATGCGCGCGAGAGCTTCCCATTCTGCTCTCTCCTGCGGCGATGCAAGCGCGGCGACCTCACGACTCGCCTCGACCTGGGCAAAGCGTTCAGTCAGTTCCTGCTGCCGCTGCGCCAGCGCATCGAGGTCGGTGCCCGCCAGCACTTCCTGCCGGTGCGGCTCGCGCTGGGCCGCCGCGAGTTCACGGGCCTCGATCATCGCGCCGAACGCCTCGAGCGAGTCCGTCCACCGCGCCAGGTTGGCCTGCATCAGCCGCAGGTCGCGGTAGTTCTTGAGGCCTTCCTGGAACTCGTGCGAGGCCATCAGGTGATACAGGTAACGGGTGTGAGGCGCATCCGGCAACGTCTCGAGTTGCCAGAACCAACCTGGGCGATCGCTCTTCGGCACCGCAGCCAGGATCGAGTCGAGGAAGCCGCCCTGGCGGATGGCTGCGATCGACTCGTCGATCCGGCGCGATTCGCGTGTATAGGCATCCACGGCCGCACGATACTGCTGCGTCGCCTGCCCGTTGGACGCCAGCTTGACGTAGGCGTAAGGAACGGCAATCAGCGATTCCTGCACGGAAGCGTCGAGAATCGTCCGCTGCTGCAGCTCGAGCCAGGGCACGAGCGCGCGTTCGGGATGGTTGGCATTGGCTTCGGCCCAGCCGAGCGCCAGCAACGCTTTGTTCGTGAACGGGCCGTCGAGACGCACACGGTTCAGCACCGCCGCAGGTTCGGCACTGCCCTGCTGCTGTAGCAAGGCGAATCCCAGCGCCAGGTTGGCGCGGTCCCGCAACGATGCCTGTTCCTCGTTGCTGACGGGCATCGTGCCCACCTGCTCGAGGAACTGGCGGCCACGCGCCGTGTCACCCGCACGCACCAGCGCGACGCCGAGATTGAAGCGTGCGTAGTTCGACCAGCCGCTCGTGTCGCTCCAGCTTTCGAGGCGCTGCGCCGCCTCGCCGTAGCGCCCGAGGCTCATCAGCACGTTCGCTTCCAGCAAGCGGCGTTCAGGCTCCAGCTTGCCGGCCAGAGGTTGCCCGATGAGCCCGAGATTGCGCAGCGCCGCCTCGTAGTAGCCGCGCTGGTACCCGATCCGCGCAAGATAGAAGCGGGCACGGTCGCGCACAGAGGGCGCCACCGGGCCCCCGAGCAGTCGATCGAAGATGCGCTCCGCTTCGGTGTGCAGGCCGAGCGAGAGGTAGAGGCCGCCAGACAGCAGATCGGCTTCGGAGCCGTGATGGCTCAGCCGATTGAAGTCGCGGTTCGCTTCCAGCCGGACGATCGCTTCGAAATAGTCGTCCTGGAAGAAATGAAACAGCACGTCGCCGTAGTCGAGATCACGGATCTTCGTGGGTGGCGGTGCATCGCGCGCCGGCTCGTCCGCGTGCGCCGTCCACGCCGCGGCCGCCCCCAGCACCAGGATGATGCAGAAGGCGTAGAGCCGGACGGTGGAGGATCGCTGACGCATGGTGCGAACTTCGGGAAGCCAGTGGCCCGTCCTACTCCCACTGCCGCACGACGAACTCCGGCTGCAGCGACGCTTCGCGGTCACTGATGCGGAGTTCGACGTACTTGGCGCCCACGGTCTTGTCGACCTTGAGCGTCGTGCCGCGGCGATAGTCGCGGTCGTGCGGGCCCTTGCCAGTGAAGAACGCGACGATCTCGTGGCTGCCGGCCTTCAGGTTGCCCAGGTACAGCTTCTGCACGCCCCCGCGGTGCAGGGCCTGCACTTCGCGTTCGGTGTAGAGGTAGTTAGCCACTTCCTTGTCGTCGACCTTGAGCGTCACCGAGTCGAGTGCGAAGAACGTACCCACGTCGACCGACAGGAATACCGCCACCTGCGTGCTCGCCGGATAGAGCAGCTCTTCCTCGAGTTTGAACAGGTCGCGGTTGAGGTCGATGAGCTGCTTCTTCAGTGTCTGCACGTCCTGGTCGACGGTCTTGAGGTTCGTCGCGTCACCCTCGGACGGCATCGCCGCGATCGGGGCCGCAAGCAGGGCAAACACCGTGAACAGTCGCGCAAAGCGCAGCAGTGGATGTGATTTCGGTTTCATACGGGAGGAGCTCCGTCAGTCCTGGCGCAGGCGTTCGAGTTGTGGCGTGAGTGCGGAAAGATCGGCCGGGACGCCGGACCAGGACGCGCGAACGTGTCCCTCGGCATCGAGCAGCAGCGTGAGCGGCAGCTTCATCACGTCGTAAGCGCGCGCAACGGACTGCTGGGCATCGACGAGCGTCGGCGTCTTGAGGTGCAGCGAATCGGCAACAGCGGTTGAGCGGTCGACACCGTCGAGATTGACACCCAGCACGGCCGTGCCGGAGCTCGTCCCAAGCGCATCGAGCGCGGCGACGGACTCGCGGCAGGGCCCGCACCAGCTGGCCCAGAAATGCAGGACGACGGGTTCGCCGCGGTACTCCGACAGGCGCATGTTGCGGCCGTCGACGGCCTTCAGGGCGAAGTCAGGCGCGATGGAATTGAGCGCGGGAGGCGCGGCAGACGCGGGCACGCCGGCGGTCACGGCGATCGCCGCAACCATCCATGTGCGCCAAACCCCTTGCGGGGCGCTTGAATCGAGTGTCCTGCGTTGCACCTGGCAACCCCGCTGTCATGGGAACGTCCCGAAGACCGGTGGCTTTGCGTCCCCGCCTTTCAGCGGGTTTGCCTTTTTCAGTCGACCGTATCGTTGTCTGCGGCTCCTCGGACTGTCAAATCAGCGGGCCAATGGATGCCAGACACTTGCGGTGCGTCACATTTCGCCCCCCGCCGCAACCAATGCCTAGTGCGGGGGCTCAAGACCGGCCGAATAGAAGATCTGGCCGTCGCGGTCGACGATGACCGCCTCGACGTCGCCGAGCTTGCGCACGAACTCCATGCCGCGCTCGACGCCGAGGATGAAGACCGTCTTGGTCAGGCCGTCGGTGCGCGTCGCATTGGCGCCGATGACCGTGACGCTGCGCACGGCATCCGGTGACTTGCCGGTGCCCGGCACGAGGATGTGGTGATAGCGCTTGCCGTCTTCTTCGAAATAGCGCTCGTAGTCGCCGGACGTCGAAATCGCCTCGTCCTGCAGCGGGATGCGTGCCACCACGGCACCCTGCTTGCGCGGATCGCGGATGCCGACCACCCAGGGCTTGCCGAGCCGATCGCCGAGCAGCGCCGTGTCGCCGCCGGCGTTGACCATCGCATGTTCGATGCCCATGCGCCGCAGGATGTCGACGCCGCGGTCGACTGCCCAGCCCTTCGCAATACCGCCGAGGTCGATGCGCATGCCCGGCTTGAGGAACCGGATCGTGCGCGCGACCGGGTCGACCTCGAGATGCCGGTAATCGACGCCCGGCAGCGCGGCCTTGATCTGCGCGTCGGTCGGATGCTGGTGCGCGCGGTAGTCGTACAGGTAACCGACGCTGGCGTATGTGATGTCAAACGCGCCGTTGCTGATGCGCGAATATTCGAGCGACCGGGTCACCACGTCGATGATGTCCGCGTCTACCTGGACCGGACGCTCGAACGCGTGCGCATTGACCTGCGAGAGCTGGCTCTCCGGCTTGTACGTGCTCATGAGGTCGTCGGTGCGGTGCATGTCGGCCATAACCGCGTCAATGGCATTCACGGCAAGGACGGAGTCATCGCACCAGAGTTGCACCGCGACGCGCGTGCCCATGATGGCTTCTTCACGCTCGTACCACGCGGCACGCGCGGCCGGGAGGCCGGCCAGCAGGTTCAAGGCCAGCAGCAGTACGATCCGTCGCATCGTGAAACCTCAGATTCCCTGGCGCAGCTGGGCCTCGTCGTGCAGGCGCTGCAGGTAGTCACGCACGATGCCAGTCGCCTCTGCCTGGGGCAACAGCCGTTCTTCGACGAGCTTCGCCGCGATGTCGCTCATGGACCGGCGGCCGTCGACCAGCGATGCCACGTAGCCACGCACCCTGAGGGCGAGCGCGTGGTCGGCGACCTCGGGCAACAGCGGCACCGGATGGCGCGGATCGGCCAGCCACGGCAACAGCGGGCGCAGCGGCAGTTCCGCCTCACGCTGCTTGTGGACTGCGAATGTCACGACTTCCTCGACCCGCGCATGCCGGCTCGCCGGCGACGCCAGATACGGCTGGCTGGATGCCTGCAACTGCGGCGACTCGAAGCCGGCGCCCGCTACGATCTCCTGCACTTCCTCGCTCGAGTACGCGTTCGCGGGATCCGCCTGCTGAAAGAACAGCGTGCCGGTGCAGACCCAACGTCCGCCCGGTGCGAGCAGCGAATTCACGGTCGCCGCGAGGCTTTCGAGTTCGGTGTCGACGACGTCGACGAGCCACGGGGTCACGACGGCATCGAAGCTGCCCGGTGCGAACGGCGGCTGCTTCACGTCGCCGAACACGAGGTGGAGGCCTGGCTCGGCCCGCGCCGGCGCAGTCAGCGCGCGCAGCAGGGCGTGGCTCGCGAGGTCGCGCGGCGCGACGGGAAATTCGTAAAGGTCGACACGCTCGGCGGCGTACATCCGGCGCGCGACGGCCATCAGCAGCGGATTGATGTCGACCGCAATAGTCGCGGCGGGTCGCAGGATCGCGTGCAGATCGTAGGAGAGCCTCCCTGCCCCGCTGCCGAGCACCAGCAATCTCTCCGGACGCACGCTGCCCAGCGCACGGCGGACGGCTGCAAGCGCCGCCTGGTTCTCTTCCGCCCCCCAGACCCAGTCGCGGTGCACGTTGGGGTAATAGCTCGCGAGCCCCTGCGCTGCAGCAACGACCGGAGCGAGCGCCGCATACGTGGCGGCCGCTGCCGGCTCCGCCTCCGCCTCGAGCGGTGCCAGCAGCGCCTGCAGGCGTCGCGCATGATCCGAACATGCCATTGCCAGCAGCTTGAGCCGGCTGCGCGTCGTGGGTCGCGTGACGTCCGGACGCAGTGCCGCGCGGTACTGCGCAGCCTGCCGCTTGAGGTGGGTCGTCATCGCGTGCAGCCGCCCGCGCCATTCGGCGAGCGCGAGGTCCGGTGCCGGCAACAGCCAAGGCATGCCGTCGACGAGGGGATAGCGCACGCCGCACGCGGAGCAACTCAGCGTGGAGTCGCCCTCGAGCACACCCGCACAGCGCGGGCACCGCAACAACGGCAGGACTGCACTCGAGATCGGTCCGTTCAAGGTTCTCCGGCTAGCCGATGCGGCCGCTCACGATCGGATTGAAGGCGATCAGGCTGTCCTGCAGCGCCGCATTGCCGAGCCCGTTGCGCGGGAAGCGCGACGCGAACTGTCCTTGCTCGCCGTGCAGGGCCATGTAATTCAGCACCACCGTCTCCACCAGCAGGTTGACGTTACCCGCCGCCGGGCTCGACGCGGTCTCGACCGACGCATCCGACCGAAAGTACCCGATCTGCTGGTGACGCGCCGCGCCGCCCGCGCCCGTGGTGACCAGGTTCGGACGGCCACGGGGATTGTAAACCAGGAAGAACGACGCCGCGGTGGACTGGTTATCGCTGGTCCACATGAACTTGCCCCGGCCATCGGTGGTGTTGTCCACCTGGCCGCTGGCCGAGATCGAGCCGTCCGAGAACACGTAGAGCATCAACGGCATGCCGCGGCGCGCCGCGTACTCCAGGCAGGCGCCCATGCAGCGTCCGGCGCGCAGATCGCGCAGTTCGCCCGTCGAGCGTCCCTGCCCGTGATAGTCGTACCCGCCGAGCGCGATCGTGCCGGCGCCGGCGTAGCCGGAGAGCACCATCTTCATGACGGCCGCCGTCTTGCGGAACTCGGCATCGTTGTCGTACTCCGTGCGGCTGAAGATGCCGCCAGCGCCGACGATGTCCGGGTCAAGGTCCGGGTTGAGGCTGCTCGGGTCGCCGTACTGGTCGACGACGTCTGCCGCTTTCACGTAGCCGCAGTTGACGAGTTCCTTGACGACCTCGTTGCGCGTAACGGTCGCCTGCTTGGGGTCGGCCCAGGGCTGTTTCGGGTCGATCTTCTGCAGCTTGCGGTCGCTGATGCGCTGGATGGCCTCCATCACCGCCACGGTGTCATCGAGGCTCAGCAGGCTTGCGAGTTGGCCAGTGTCGACCAGGCCGGTGACGTCGCTCGCGCGGTCAACCTTGGTCGGTCGTACTGAAAGGTCGATCAGCCCGGCCGGCGCCATTGAGTTGCCGCCGGAATCCGAGGCACGCGACCCGATCAGCGTCGCCAGCGCGCCATCCGCGCCCGCCTGGTGG
>JBAVIQ010000065.1:0-2013 GCA_049687035.1 Steroidobacteraceae bacterium | reverse complement strand
GTGTCCAACCCCATGGACCCGGGATTCAACTACGCCGAGGCGTTCAAGAAGCTCGACCTCAAGGCGGTGAAAGCTGACCTGACGAAGCTGATGACCGACTCCCAGGACTGGTGGCCGGCGGACTGGGGCCATTACGGCGGGCTGATGATCCGCCTGGCCTGGCACGCAGCGGGCACCTACCGCACGGCCGATGGTCGCGGTGGCGCCGGCACCGGCAACCAGCGTTTCGCGCCCCTGAACAGCTGGCCCGATAACGGCAACCTCGACAAGGCCCGCCGCCTCCTGTGGCCCGTGAAGAAGAAGTACGGCAACAGCCTTAGCTGGGCCGACCTGTTCGTGCTGGCCGGCAACGTGGCCCTGGAAAGCATGGGCTTCAAGACCTTCGGCTTCGGTGGCGGCCGCGCCGACATCTGGGCGCCGGAAGAGGACGTTTATTGGGGCGCCGAGGTGGAGTGGCTCGCCACGAGCGACAAGGCCAACAGCCGCTACAGCGGCGATCGTGAGCTGGAGAATCCCTTGGCCGCTGTACAGATGGGTCTCATCTATGTGAACCCGCAAGGACCGGACGGCAACCCCGATCCCGTCGCCAGCGGTCGCGATGTGCGTGAGACCTTCAAGCGCATGGCCATGAACGATGAAGAGACCGTGGCGCTGGTGGCTGGTGGTCACACCTTCGGCAAGGCACACGGCGCTGGCGATGCAGCCTTGGTGGGAGTTGAGCCTGAGGGGGCACCGATCGAGTCCCAAGGCTTCGGCTGGATCAGCAAGCACGGTAGCGGCAAGGCGGGTGATGCGATCACCAGCGGCATCGAAGGTGCCTGGAAGCCGAACCCCACGCAATGGGACAACGGCTACTTCGACATGCTCTTCGGCTACGAGTGGGAGCTGAGCAAGAGCCCCGCCGGCGCGCACCAGTGGGTGGCGAAGAACTGCAAGCCAGAGCACCTGATCCCCGACGCGCACGACAAGTCCAAAGAACATCCACCGATGATGACCACGGCGGATCTTTCGTTGCGTTTCGATCCCGCGTATGAGAAGATCAGCCGCCGCTTCCACCAGGACCCGCAGGCATTCGCCGATGCGTTCGCCCGCGCGTGGTTCAAGCTGACGCACCGCGACATGGGGCCGAAGAGCCTCTACCTCGGACCGGAAGTGCCGAAGGAGGAATTGATCTGGCAGGATCCGATCCCGGCGGGAACATCGCTCATCGACACTGATGTGGCGGCCTTGAAGAGCAAGATCTTCGCAAGCGGGTTGACCGTCAGCGAACTTGTTGCCACGGCCTGGGCTTCCGCTTCCACGTTCCGTGGCAGCGACAAGCGCGGCGGTGCCAACGGTGCGCGTATTCGCATTGCCCCGCAGAAGTTCTGGGCCGCGAACGATCCGGCACAGCTCGGCAAGGTGCTCAGCGCGTTGGAGAAGATCCAGGGTGAGTTCAATGCAAGCGGGAAAAAGGTGTCGCTGGCCGATCTGATCGTACTGGGCGGTTCCGCGGCAATTGAGAAGGCGGCAAAGGACGCCGGACAGGCCATCTCCGTGCCTTTCCATTCTGGTCGCGGTGATGCCTCCCAGGAGCAGACCGATGTGGAAAGCTTCTCCGTGATGGAGCCCCAGGCCGATGGCTTCCGCAACTACCAGAAGAAGACATACAGTGTTCCGGCGGAGGAAATGCTCATCGACCGCGCGCAACTGCTCACACTGAGCGCGCCGGAGATGACGGTGCTGATCGGTGGTCTGCGTGTGCTGGGAGCGAACACGGGCGGCAGCAAGCACGGCGTGTTCACCGACCGGCCCGGCACGCTGAGTAACGACTTCTTCGTCAACCTGCTCGGCATGAGCACAGAGTGGCAGCCGCCGAACGCCGATGGCGTGTACGAGGGCCGCGACCGGAAGACGAAAGCGGTCAAGTGGACCGCCACCCGCGTCGACCTGATCTTCGGTTCGCACTCGCAGCTCCGGGCGCTGGCGGAAGTCTACGGATGCGCGGACTCGAAGGAGAAGTTCGTGAAGGAC
>JBAVIQ010000064.1:0-4151 GCA_049687035.1 Steroidobacteraceae bacterium | reverse complement strand
GCCCTGGCTGCAGGCGCTGCTGGCGCTGACGGCGCTGGCGCTGGCTGTCTGGCTCTACCGCATCCCGTCGCGCGACGGGCCGTCTGCGCCGCACTGAAGACCGCTCGCCACCCAGCTGCGGCGCGATGTTGGTCCTCGCCGCCGGAGCGGCCTCAGGCCCCCGCCCGCCTTGCAATCGGCGAATGCGAGTCCAGCACCTGCAGCCGCGCAGCCTGCAGACGCTCGGAGACCACCCCGAGCAGCCGGTGCATGATCTTGTAGCCGAAGCCGGTGTCAGCACGGCAGCGCTCGAGCAGCACGTAACCGTCGAAAGCGAGCGCGTCGACCGGCTCGAGCGCGCGCGCCTGGAACAGCTTGCCGCGACCGACGATGACCGAGGACCAGCCGAGTTCGTCGCCACCCTCGAGCGTGTGCACGCGCAGCGGCTTGCCCTGCGCCATCATCTCGAGCGCCACGCGCCCGTTGAGCAGCAGGAAGAACTCGTGCCTTTCGTCGCCCTCGCGGAAGATCATGTCGCCCTGTGCAAAACTGACAGGCCGGGCCAGCGACGCGAGCGTCGCGCAATGTTCGGGCGTCAAGCCCTGCACGAACGGATGCTTTTGCACTGCAGCCAGGATCTGGTCGGTCATGACGCTCCCCTTCGGACGACGACGGTACTCTCGGGCTTCGATTCTACGCCCGCGACGGCGATCGGGCGTATCGGACACGGAGGTTGCCGCGTCGAGCCCGCCACCCCGACAATACACAGCCATGCAACCCGCCGAACTCCAGACCCCCGTGTACGAGCGGATCCCGCTGTCACGCGCCAGGGGCGTAACCGTGGGCGCACGTCACGGACTGCGCGCGGCACTGGCCGCCGGGCTGCTGGCAACCCTGCTGTCGGCTTGCGCTGGATCTCCGTCGCGCTATCCGGTGCCGGCCTTGCCGGTCAGCAAGCTGGAGCAGTTGCGGGCCGATGCACTGCGGGCGCTGCCGCCCGAGGAGACCGGCGAGTTCCTGGACGCCGACCTGGTGGAAGCCGTCACGCTCGACCCGAGCCTGAAACTGGACGTGCGGTACGCGGGCGCCGACAACTTCCTGCGCACGCCGGTCTATCCGGAAGCACGCGTGTTCCTGCAGCGCCCCGCCGCCGAAGCCGTGGTGCGGGTCAACCGCGCGCTCCGTGCCCAGGGCTACGGCTTGCTGCTGTTCGACGGCTACCGCCCGTGGTATGTCACGTGGCTATTCTGGGAGGCGACGCCGAACGAGAAGCGAAACTTCGTGGCCAACCCGGCGACCGGCTCGCGCCACAATCGGGGCTGCGCGATCGACCTGAGCCTGTACGACCTGAAGACGGGGCTCGCAGTGTCGATGCCGAGCGGCTATGACGAATTTTCCGAGCGTGCGTACCCGAACTACGCAGGCGGCACGGCGGAACAACGCGCGATGCGCGACCTGCTGCGCAAGGCCATGGAAGCGGAAGGCTTTACCGTCAACGACGACGAATGGTGGCACTACGACTATCGCGACTGGCAGAGGTACCGGATCGGCAACGCGTTCTTCAAGGACCTGGCGCGAACCCGTTAGGGAGACATCAATGTCCACATTGCAGCAGATCATCGCGACAATGTTCTTCGCGACCGCCCTCGCCGGGACACCCTTGCCCACGCAGGCGCAGGAAGCGCCGCAAGTGCAGCAGTACGTCTACGTGCTGCGGGTCGCTCCCGCGCTCCACGATCAGGCCAAATGGACCCAGGCGGACAACGATGCGGTCAGCCGGCACTTCGCCCGCCTCGCCGCCGCCGTAAAGGCGGGACAGGTGATCTTCGCGGGGAGAACCAAGGAACCGCTCGACACGACCTTCGGTCTCGTCGTGTTCGAGGCCGCAAGTGACGAGGCCGCAAGGCAGTTCATGGAATCCGACCCCGCCGTCGTCGCCGGGGTCATGTCGGCCACGCTGCACCCGTACGCGCTGGCGCTGCAGCGCAAGCCTTGACGGCAGCGACGTGACGATGGCGCGTCGTGCCATGGCGCAAGAATCGCGGGACTGTCAGATCGACCGCGCGATGATCTCCTTCATGATCTCGTTCGCACCGCCGTAGATGCGCTGCACGCGTGAATCCACGTACAGCTGCGAGATCGGGTACTCACGGGTGTAGCCGTAGCCGCCGAAGAGCTGCAGGCATTCGTCCATCACCTTGTTCTGCATGTCGGTGACCCAGTACTTGGCCATCGAGGCGGTGACGGTGTCGAGCTTGCCGTCCTTGAGTTTCACGATGCAATCGTCGATGAAGACCCGCGCGATGTGCACGCCGGTCTTCACTTCTGCGAGCTTGAACCGCGTGTTCTGTAATTCAAGCAGCGGCTTGCCGAACACCTTGCGGCTGCGCGTGTAGTCAGCCGTGAGCTTGAGCGCGTACTCCATCGCGCCGAGACCGCCAATCGCGAGCAGCGCGCGCTCGTACGGCAGGTCGCGCATCATCTGGATGAAGCCCTGCCCCTCCGCGGTGCCGAGCAGGCACGACGCAGGCACGACGCAGTCGTCGAAGAACAGCTCGGCCGTGTCCCAGCCGTTCTGGCCGATCTTGTCGAGCACACGGCCCACGCGGTAGCCCTTCAGGTCCTTCGTCTCGACCATCAGGATCGAGATTCCGCGCGAGCCTTGCGTCGGATCCGTCTTGACCACCACGCCGACCAGCCCCGCGTGGAAGCCGTTCGAGATGAACGTCTTCGAGCCGTTGATGACGTACTCGTCGCCCTCGCGTACCGCGCGCGTCCGGATCGCCTGCAGGTCGGAGCCCGCGCCCGGTTCGGTCATGGCGATGGCGCCCACGAGCTCGCCCGTGGCCATGCGCGGCAGCCAGTCCAGCTTCTGCGCTTCGGTGCCGTGGTTCAGCACGTAGTGCGCCACGATGCTGTGCACGACATTGCCGAGGCTCGTGATGCCGTGGCGCCCCATCTCCTCGGCCACGATCGCCTCGTGGCGCACGTCGCCTCCGACGCCGCCGTAGTCCGCCGGAATATCGGTGCACAGCAGGCCGACCTCTCCCGCCTTGTTCCAGATCTCGCGATCGACGTGGTGCTGCTCGCGCCAGCGTGCGTCGTTGGGAACGATCTCCATCTGGACGAAGCGGCGCACGGCGTCGCGAAAGAGGTCCAGCTCGTCGTCGAGCCAGGCGGAACGATAGGCATCCATGGGGTTCACCTCGCAGGAGCCGACGATCACAAAGGAAACTGGTGTTCTTGTCCAGAGGCAGCTAGTTTTGCTGCCGGGCCCAAGACGGGCCTTGCCAGCGGGGGAGACGGGGCATGCTGCTTAATTCCGGACAGGTCCTGACGGAGCGGGCGAAGATCGGGCCGCGCGCGGAGGCCATCGTCGACACCGCGTCGGGCGCACGTTGCAACTTCCGTCAGCTCAACGATCGCGCCAACCAGACCGCAAACACGCTGCTCGGCATGGATTTCAGGCCGGGCGAGCGCATTGCCTGCCTGCTGCCGAACCAGTCGCAGTACGTGGAATCGTTCTACGCGTGCGCCAAGGCAGGCTTCGTCTTCGTCGCGCTCAACTGGCGCCTGTCGGTGCCGGAACTGTCGTATCAGCTCATGGATTCCGGCTCAGTCGCGGTTATTTATGCCGCCGAGCAGCACGACCTCGTGGACCCGCTGCGGCAGCAGTTCCCGAACATCCGCTGGCTGGCTGCCGACGAGGGCGACTACGCCGCCGCCGTGGCGGAGGCTGCCACCGCCGAGCCGCCGATCGGCGCGACCGGCAGCGACCCGCTCTACATGATGTACACGAGCGGCACGACCGGCCGGCCGAAGGGCGCCCTGATGTCGCATGCCGCGAACATCGCGTGGCTCGCCAGCATGCTGGCGACCTCCGACTTGCGCCATGGCGAACGCACCATCATCGTTGCCCCGCTGTTCCACATTGGCGGCCTTGGGCTCGCGATGTCGGCCGTGTACCGCGGCATGACGACAGTGCTGCTGAAGCAGTTCGACCCGGGCGTCATGTGGGACCTGGTCGATGCCGAGAACATCACGGGATTCTTCGCCGTGCCGGCCATGCTTGCGTTCATGTACCAGCACCCGAAACGCGCCACGGCGGCACGACCCGCGCTGCGCTGGGTGATCTGCGGTGCCGCGCCGGTGCCGGTCACGCTGATCGAGGC
>JBAVIQ010000063.1:0-2389 GCA_049687035.1 Steroidobacteraceae bacterium | reverse complement strand
GGGTTGCGACGTGGTCGTGTTCCGGGCCACAGGTCGGGCGCCATCGGCAGGCCGCGGCGCCAGCGGTTCGCTCGCGGCCGGCGTCGCGAATCGCGACTACGTCCGGTTCCTCGCCAACTGCGGCCTCGTCGACGTGGACTGGGGCATGCGCGCCGAGCGCGACAACCGCACGGCGCAACCCGCCGCGTGGCGACGTCACCGTGACCTGACGGCTTTTTTCGGCGGACAGTGCCGGGCGTGCGGAACCGTGCAGTTTCCATTGGCCCGCGCATGCGTCAATCCTGAGTGCCGCGCCTTCGACACGCAGGATCCCGTGCAACTGGCGGAGAAGCACGGGCGCATGAAGACATTCACGGAAGACTGGCTCGCGGTGACTCGCAGCCCGCCGCACGTGTACGGCAACGTGGAACTCGAAGGTGGTGGCAACGTGTTCATCGAGTTCACGGACGTTCGCCCCGGCGAGGCCAGCGTCGGCCTGGCCGTGCGGTTCGTCTTCCGTATCAAGGACTTCGACGGCGTGCGCGGCTTCCGGCGCTACTTCTGGAAAGCCACCCCGGTGAGGAGCTGAACGTGGCAAGCGGCATCCGCGACAAGGTTGCGATCGTCGGCATGGGTTGCTCGCGGTTCGGCGAGCGCTGGGACTGCAGCGCCGACGACCTGATGGTCGAAGCATTCACCGAAGCCGTGGCCGATGCCGGCATCGAGCGCGACCGCATCGAGGCTGCCTGGCTCGGCGTGTTCTACCAGGACCAGAGCGTTGCCCGGTCGGGGCTGCCGCTGTCTTTCGCGCTGCGACTGCCGAACATACCCGTCACGCGCGTCGAGAACCTCTGTGCAACGGGCACTGAGGCATTGCGCGGCGCCGTGTATGCGGTTGCTGCAGGCGCCGTGGACATCGCACTCGCGTTCGGCGTCGAGAAACTCAAGGACACGGGTTTCGCCGGCCTGCCTGAGCGTACCAAGGGCACGTTCGAGGACCTTTGGCAGCCGGGCTTCACGCCGCCCGGCGCGTTTGCGCAACTCGGCGCGGCCTATGCGGCGCGGCACGGACACTCGATGGCCGACGTGAAGCGCGCGATGGCGCACGTCTCGTGGAAGAGCCACGAAAACGCCGTGGCGAGCCCGAAGGCCCACCTGCGCAACCGCATCACCATCGAGCAGGCGCTCGCCGCACCGATGGTTGCTTACCCACTCGGTCTCTTCGACTGCTGCGGAGTGAGCGACGGCGCGGCCTGCGCCATCGTGACGACGCCCGCGATTGCGGCGTCGCTCGGCAAGCGCGACATGGTGACGGTCAAGGCGCTGGCGCTGGCGGGGTCGAACGGCGTCGAGATGGGCCACGCGAGCTGGGATGGCAGCCACACGCTGACGTCGCGCCTCGCCGCCGAGCGCGCGTTCCGCGAGGCAGGCCTCACCAGGCCGACCGAGCAGGTGAACCTCATGGAGGTGCACGACTGCTTCTCGATCACCGAACTGGTCCTGATGGAAGACCTCGGTTTCTCGGCGCCTGGCCGCGCCGTGCATGACATTCTCGATGGCCGGTACGACCGCACCGGCGCGATTCCGTGCCAGACCGACGGCGGCCTGAAGTGCTTCGGGCATCCGGTCGGCGCCTCGGGCCTGCGCATGGCGTACGAGATCTACACGCAACTGCTTGGCCGCGCCGGGGAGCGTCAACTCGCCTCGCCGTCCATCGGACTCACACACAACCTGGGCGGGATACCGAATCGCAACGTCGCGAGCGTGTCCGTGCTTGGACTGCACAGAGGTTAACGTGGACCACAGCGCCAAACGCCTGCAGCCCGCCGCCGAGCCGCGACAATGGGGCATGTCCGACGAGGAACTCGCCACGCGCCCCACGGTGTTTCGACCGGACCTGTTGGCCGGCAAGGTCTTCCTGGTCTCCGGCGGCGGCTCCGGCATCGGCCGCGGCATCACCTACCTGCTCGCACGCCTCGGCGCCGACGTGATGATCTGCGGGCGGCGAGCCGAGAAGCTCGAGGAAACCGCGAGCGGCATCCGCAGGCTGCTGGGTCGCGAGGTCGGCATGCACGCGATGACGATTCGCGATCCGGAGCAGGTGGAGGCGCTGGTCGCCGCCACGTTCGAACGCTTCGGGCGGCTCGATGCAGTCGTCAACAACAGCGGCGGCCAGTTCCCCCAGGCAGCGATCGACTTCAGCGTCAAAGGCTGGAACGCGGTCATCGACACCAATCTCAACGGCACCTGGTACATGATGCAGGCGGCTGCGCGCCAATGGCGTGACCGCGCCCAGAGCGGCAATATCGTCAACATCGTCGCAACGATCGCGCGTGGCATGCCCCAGGTCGCGCACACGTGTGCTGCGCGTGCGGGCGTGATCTACCTCAGCAAGACCGTCGCGACCGAA
>JBAVIQ010000062.1:0-3158 GCA_049687035.1 Steroidobacteraceae bacterium | reverse complement strand
ATGCTCAACGACCGTGGCCGGCTGATCGGCGACTTCACGCTGTGCCGCGTTGCGGAAGAACGCTTCTTCGTCGTCGGTACTTATGCGGCCGAAGTCTTCTACATGCGGTGGTTCGAAAAGCGCCTGCCGCCGACCGGCGTCTCGGTGCGGCCCTGCGCCATGGAATACCTAGGGCTGTCGGTGGCTGGCCCCGCATCGCGCGCAGTGCTGCAGCAGCTCGTCGACCACGACCTGTCGACCGCTGCGTTTCCGTTCATGTCGTTCGCGCAGATGGACGTCGGCATGGTGCCGACGCTCGTCGGCCGCGTCTCGTTCACGGGCGAGATGGGTTACGAGCTGTGGGTGACGTCGGAGTACCTGCGATCGCTATACGACCTGCTGCACGCGGCGGGCAAGGCACATGGCCTGAAGAACTTCGGCGGCCGGGCGCTCAACTCGCTGCGGCTGGAGAAGAGCTTCGGCAACTGGGCACGTGAGTTCCGTCCGATCTACGGGCCATACGAGGCGGGTCTGGGCCGTTTCGTCCACCTCGACAAGCCGGACTTCATCGGCAAGGCCGCCGCGGCTGCGGAGAAGGCGAGCGGTGGCGTGCGCAAGCTCGTCACGCTGGCCGTCGATGCAAAGGATGCGGATGCGATCGGCGACGAACCGATCTGGCACGGCGACAAGGTCGTGGGCTGGGTGACCTCGGGTGGCTATGGCCACACGGTCGGCAAGTCGATTGCGCTCGGCTACGTCGACAACGCGGTGGCCGGAGAGACCAACGGGTTTGCCGTGGAACTGATGGGCGAGCGTCGGGCCGCGGTTCGCAGCGCGGATGCGTTGGTCGATCCCAAGGGTTTGCGGATGCGTGCCTGACGTGCGCGATATGCGGGCAACTGCTCACAGGATCCCGTTGCGATGACCAGCAATGCGTTGCGACGAATCGCTGTGGCCCCATTCATCGTGGCCGCCATGCTCGCTGCCTGGCCGAGTCCCGTCGTGGCGGCGCCGCCGGTCGCCATGGACCTCGACGCGTTCGATGCCTCGCGCAAACAGGTCGCGCTGCCAGACGGCATTTCGCTCACCTACGTGGATGTCGGACCGCGTGATGCAGCGGTCGTCCTGTTGATCCACGGCTACACCAGCAATGGCCGTGGCTGGGTGCCGTTGCTGCCCTATCTCGATCCCTCACGCCGTTACCTGATCCCGGACCTGCGGGGTCACGGCCAATCGAGCAAGCCGGATTGCTGCTACGACCGCACCACGTTCGCCTACGACCTGCGGCTGCTGCTCGACGCCCTGCACGTTGAACGCGCCGACGTGGTTGGCACCTCGCTCGGCAGCCTCATTGCCCAGGCCTTCGCCGAGAACTGGCCCGAGCGTACCCGCCGACTCGTGTTGCAGTCCTCCACCGGCGGACCGCTGCCCGTATGCGAGTCCGAACCGGCCGGCGAGGCGGCCTTCGATTTCCGCAGCGCGATCCTGGCGTTACGCGATCCGCTCGACCCGGAATCGCCGTTCATGATCGCGTGGTACACGTCGACGGCTCCGGTGGATGCCGAGTTCCTGCGCCGGCAGCGACGTGACGCTGCCGCAATCCCGGTCCGCGTCTGGCTCGCGATCCTGGACCAGGGCCTGAACCTGCGCGACCTGCAGGCCGACCTGCAACGGATTCGTGCGCCGACGCTGCTGATCTGGGGTGGCAAGGACAATCTGTTCGGCGCGCGGGACCGCTGCTCCTTGCGCGCGGCTTTGCCCCAGGCCGAGGTCAGGCTGTTCGACGATCTCGGCCACAACGCCTACTGGGAGGATCCGCGGGCCGTCGCGTCCGTGATCAATCCGTTCCTCGCCGCGAAGTGATTCGCGGACCGCGTGGTGCCGCTACCGCGGCCGCGAGGCGTCGGGTGACCCTGCGCCGCGCCGAGGTTGACGTTCGGCAGTAGGCGGCCGCCCGAAGTGACCGCGATAGCACTTCGAGAAGTGCGGTGGCGATTTGAACCCGCACGCAGTGCTGATGGCCATGATGGGCATCGACGTCTGCATCAGCAGCTCGCGCGCGCGCTTCAGGCGCAGTTCAAGGTAGTACCGCTTGGGCACACAGTTGACGTGCCGCTGGAACAATCGCTCGATCTGCCGCCGCGACAACCCAGACTGCCGCGCGATCTGCTCGAGCGGCAGCGGATTCTCGATATTGGCTTCCATCATCGACGCCACCGCAATGACGCTGCGATGCACGTTGCCGACCTGCGCGCGCAACGGAACGTACTGGCGGTCGTCCGCATCGCGGATGCGTTCAACGATGAACTGCTCGGACACACGCTGCGACACCTGCGGGCCGAGCTTGTCATCGATCAGTTTCAGCATCAGTTCAAGGGGCGCGACGCCGCCAGAGCACGTGTAGCGATTGCGATCGATCGTAAAGAGATGGTCCGATAGCAGTACCCGCGGGAATTGCTCGCGCAGCGCCGACAGGTTTTCCCAGTGGATCGTCGCGTGATAGCCGTCCAGCAGGCCGGCCTGCGCGAGCGCGTACCCACCCGTACAGAGCGCGCCCAACGGCAGACGTTTGGCTGCAAGCCTGCGCAGCACGGTGACGAGGGCAGGGGAGACGGCCTCACGCACGTTGATGCCACCACAAACGAATACCAGGTCGACGTTGAGCGCGTCGACCAGGCGCGTCGTCGGCGTCAGCATGAGGCCATTGCTGGCAGTGACGGGTTCACCGTCCGGCGAAACCACCAGCCATTCGTACGCGTTCTGGCCCGAGACGCGATTGGCCATGCGCAGCGGTTCGATCGCGTTGGTCAGCGCGATCATGGAATAGTCCGGCAGCGTCAGGAACGCATAGCGTGTCTTGGGCGTCGCGGCGTGGCGGTTCGCGTCGGTCGCGGACAATCTCACTGGAGGGTTCCCCCGGGCCGGTCTGGACAGGCACCAACGAGTATACGGTCGACTGACGCATTTAAATAAGCCTTTGTCGCAAACGGAGTGCTCACCGCCGGCCCCGTTGCTAAACTGCGGCAAAAGATCGTGCAACCGTGGGGGAACTGGCCCGTACGGACGCGCGCAGTCGCGGAAGGGGTGCCCGGATGAAATCGCATGCGCGCGTAGTGGTGATCGGCGGCGGCGTGGTGGGCGTGAGCACGCTCTATCACCTCACCAAGAAGGGTTGGTCC
>JBAVIQ010000061.1:0-7074 GCA_049687035.1 Steroidobacteraceae bacterium | reverse complement strand
CTGACCGCGTGGATCGATGACCGCTTCCCGCTGACGGCCCTGTGGAAATCGCAGGTGTCCGAGTACTACGCGCCGAAGAACATGAATTTCTGGTACTACTTCGGCTCGCTGGCCCTGGTCGTGCTGGTGATCCAGATCCTCTCGGGACTGTTCCTGACGATGAACTACAAGCCGTCGTCCGCCGACGCCTTCGGTTCCGTCGAATACATCATGCGCGACGTGGAGTGGGGCTGGCTGATCCGCTACATCCACTCGACCGGCGCCTCGGCGTTCTTCATCGTCGTCTACCTCCACATGTTCCGCGCGCTGCTGTACGGGTCGTACCAGAAGCCGCGCGAGCTGCTGTGGATTTTCGGCATGCTGATCTACTTCGCGCTGATGGCCGAAGGCTTCTTCGGCTACCTCCTCCCCTGGGGCAACATGTCCTACTGGGGCGCGCAGGTGATCGTGTCGCTGTTCGGCGCCATTCCGGTGATCGGTGATTCGCTCACGGAATGGATTCGCGGCGACTTCTACATCTCCGACGTCACGCTGAACCGCTTCTTCGCGCTGCACGTGGTCGCGATCCCGTTCGCGCTCGTCTTCCTCGTGATCGCGCACCTGATGGCGCTGCACGAAGTGGGCTCCAACAACCCGGACGGCGTCGAGATCAAGAAGGTCAAGGGGCCGGACGGCATCCCGCTCGACGGCATCGCGTTCCACCCGTATTACACGGTCAAGGACATGGTCGGTCTCGGGGTCTTCCTGATCCTGTTCTGCCTGATCATCTTCTTCGCGCCGACGCTGGGCGGGTACTTCCTCGAGAACGCCAACTTCGACCCCGCGAACGCGCTGCAGACGCCGCCGCACATCGCGCCGGTGTGGTACTTCACGCCGTTCTACGCAATCCTGCGTGCCGTCCCGAGCAAGCCGCTCGGCGCTGCGCTGATGGGCGTCGCCGTCGTGCTGTTCGTCTTCCTGCCCTGGCTCGACCGTGGCAAGGTCAAGTCGATCCGCTACCGCGGGCCGCTCTTCAAGTTCTTCCTGATCTCGTTCGCTATCAGCTTCGTCGCGCTGGGTTACCTCGGCCTGCAGGCGCCGACGCCCGCCTACACCATGGCGGCACGCGTCTTCTCGGTCGTCTACTTCGCGTTCTTCCTGCTGATGCCGTGGTACACGAGCATCGACAAGACCAAGCCCGTGCCGACGAGGGTCACCTACCATGCGCATTGATCGCCACAAGCAGAAGATCCTCGCGTTCGCCGCGGCGCTGGCCTTGATTCCCGCCGTCAGCCTGGCGGCGGGTGGCGAAACCCACGTCGAGAAGGCTGGCAACGACATCCACAACCAGGCGTCGTTGCAGCGGGGCGCGAAGAACTTCGTCAACTACTGCATGGGTTGCCACACCGCCAAGTACGTGCGCTACAACCGCGTGGCTGCCGACATCGGTCTCACCGAAAAGCAGATGACGGACAACCTGATGTTCTCGGGTGATTCGCCGCATGCGACGATGACCAACGGCCTGCGCGCCGAAGACGGCAAGCAGTGGTTCGGCGTGGCGCCGCCCGACCTGTCGCTGATCGCGCGCAGCAAGGGACCGGATTATGTCTACACGTTCCTGAAGTCGTTCTACGTGGATCCGGCCAAGGGTACCGGCGTGAACAACCTGTCGCTACCCGGCACGGCGATGCCGCACGTGCTGTGGGAACTGCAGGGCATGCAGGAAGCCGTCTGGGAAGGCCACACGGACGCGCAGGGCAACGTGCAGAAGCATTTCAAGGAATTCAAGCTGGCCAATCCTGGCAAGCTGACTCCCGAGGAATACGATGCGTTCGTCCGTGATACCGTCAACTTCCTCGAGTACATCGGTGAGCCGGTACAGGCCAGGCGCCAGGCGCTGGGCTACTGGGTCATCGCGTTCCTGGTGTTCTTCACGCTGCTCGCGTACGCGCTCAAGAAGGAATACTGGAAGGACGTGAAGTAAGCCGGCTTAGGCCGGCGCGGTCCCCATCGTCTCCTCCGTGGTGCCTCGTCCAGGCGCCACGCGGAGCGGTCGGGGAACTGCAGCCATCGCCGAGCGCGCAGCCTGCCGCGGTGTTTCGTGCTGCTGGACAAGGAGACTCCTCAGCATGATGACGCTCTATTCACGTGCCGTTGACGCGCGCTGTCACCGTGTGCGACTCGTGCTGGCCGAGAAGGCCCTCGCGACACGCATCGTCGAAACCGACCTCGTGCGCCCGCCCGAGGACCTGATCGACCTCAACCCGTACCAGACCGTGCCGACGCTGGTGGACCGCGACGTCGTGGTCTATGAGCCCAGCATCATCTGCGAGTACATCGACGAGCGCTTTCCGCACCCCTCGATGGCGTCGACGGATCCCGGCGCGCGTGCGCACGCGCGGCTCGCGCTGCGCCGTATCGAGCATGAGTGGTACGCGGTGGCGGACGTGCTCGAGCCGGGTTCGGGGGCCGACCGTCGCGACAAGGAACGTGCGCGCAAGATGCTGACCGAAAGCATCCTGGCGTCGGAGCCGCTGTTCCGCATGCGGCCGTGGTTCCTGTCGGACCAGTTCTCCCAGCTCGACGCAGCGGTCGCCCCGATCCTTTGGCGCCTGTCGCGGTGGGACGTCGATGCAGCGGCGATCACGGCGGCCGCTCCCTCGGTCGATAAGTACGCGACGAAGGTCTTTGCCCGCCCCGCTTTCCAGCGCAGCCTCAGCGAAGCTGAGCGCGACATGCGCAATCCGCCGTCGTCGACGCGCCGCTGAGGCGGGGCGACACTTGATCCAGCCCCCCTGTGTCGCGCCGCGCGGCATACTGGCGCCGTGACGACGAGCAGCAGCACACCCCCGGCTCCTCCTGCGTCCGGGCCGCCCATGAAGGCGCGCCGGCCGTACCTGCTGCGCGCCATCCACGAGTGGATCTCCGACAGCGTCTGCACGCCCCATCTGGTCGTCGATGCGAACGCTACCGGCGTCGAAGTGCCGCGGCAGTACGTCAAGGACGGCAAGATCGTGCTGAACGTGAGTTGGAGCGCGACCGCGAACCTGCGTCTCGGCAACGAAGAAGTGAGTTTCAGCGGACGCTTCGGCGGGGCCAGCATGTCGGTGCGCGTGCCGATCATCGCAGTGCTCGCGATCTACGCGCGCGAAACCGGGCAGGGCATGATCTTTGCGGAAGACGATGCGGATCCGCCGTCGCAGCCGCCGACAGGCGACACCGCGAGTGCACCGGGTTCTCCGGGCGACGATCCGGGTCCCAAGCCGAGTTCGCCGACTGACAGTCGCCGGGCGCGGTTCAAGGTCGTCAAATAGCCGCGACCTTGCTTGCGACGCCGTTCGTTTCAGTCGGCTTTGCTCGCGTCGCCAGCGGTACGCCGACGGGAAGGGAAGAGGTTTGCGGGAACGCGTGAACCCGTCCCTGGGCTCCGTCGCGACGTCCATGTCGCGGACGGCCCCGCACACCTCTCCCCTTCCCGTCGGCGCCGCCGGCTGCGCGGGCTTCGGGCGCGCTATTGCGTTTGCACGCGTCCGCGCTCCTCAAGTCGTCGATCGATTCAGGCCGATGCCCGATCGCGCGATCCACAGCCGCACGCAATGGGTGGCCGACTCTTGGCTTGGCGCGCTTTCCGCTACACCACCGTTGGCTACTGGGGCCGTGCGGCCTTGCGTTGCGGTCACGCTCGCGAAACCGTGCGCGACATGGACGCCGCGCCTTTATGCCCTTTAGGGTACGGAGCCCCCACGGACGGGGTTACGGCGTTTTCGCGGGCGTGACCGGAATGCGCGGCCGCGCTCTCATCGATCAATTGATCTTGCGAGAGAGCGTCACTGCGAAGTCGGCCGCTAGCAGAGAACGAACGCATTGCGAATCCACGTGACGACCGGGGCGCCGCCCGGCTCCGGCGACGGATCGATCGCGACCACATCGAAGCGCGCGCGCAGGTGCCGCAGTTCGCGCCGGGTCAGCAGCAGGTAGCGAGCCGCCAGTGAACACCGGCGCTGCTTCTCGAAACTGATGGTTGCCGCGGCCTGGCCGTAGTCGCTGCGCGAGCGCGACCTCACTTCAACGAGCACCAGCACCCGGGCCTCGGGGTCGACCATGACCAGATCGATCTCGCCGGCGCGGCACCGATAGTTGCGCGTGAGCAGCACCAGGCCCGACGTTTCGAGATACCGCAGCGCGCTTGACTCGGCGGCCCGGCCGATGTCGGTCGTCGTGGCCGCCGTGGGGTCGGGTGATCGAGGCATCGGGCAGCCCTGCGGCGCCGTCGCGGTGACGGCAGGTCGCCCTTTGTCGCTTACTGGGGCGGCGGGGTGCCCGTTGAGTTTGTCGCCGGAGTGTCGCGAAAGACCGCTGCCGTCGAACCGGCGGCCTGCGGCTTGCCCGATTCGATACGGGCAAACTGCAGGCTGCGCTGCACGTAGCCGTCCGCGCGATTGAGTTCGAGCATGCCGGTCAAGCCCTCGACGCCAGCCGCGACGCCGCCGGAACTGCCAAGTTGCTGCGCGAGGCGGAACGCGTCGTAACCGAATGCGAAGAGCCGCAGCCGCCCCCGCGCTCGCGCCGACCAGTCCTCCTGCAGCGCGTCCCAGAGCTCCGGTGCGCCCTGGCCGCCATACAGCAGCCACGGCATTTCGGGAAACACCATGCCGTCCATGTCGGCGGCCGCGCGCACGCTCGGATCCCAGGCGTCCGATGTCGCGTAGAGCGGCAGGTCATAGGTCATCTGAAAGCGCAGCTGCGGGCGGATCGCGCGCGCGACCTGCGGCGTCGCCGCGACGAAGGCGAACTGGGGTCCCGACGCTTGTTCGTTCACCGCGTTGCGCGGCGGCAAAGGCTGACTCGGATTGGAGCTGCGATCGCCCGCCCCGCCGTAACGGCCGAGTGCTGCCCGCAATGGCACGGAGAAATCCCTGGCACCCGCCGCGTAATACTGCGACGACATCAGCGTGACGCTGCCGGCTGCCTGCAGTTCCTGCACGAAGGCGTCGTGCACGCGCTGGCCCCACGTGTTGTCCGGGAACAGCGCGACTCCACGCACCCAGCCATCGTCCGCGATCCGTCGCGCAACGGCGCGCGCTTCCTGCTCGGGATCGAGTGCGAACTGGTAGAGAAAGGCCGGTGCGGCCATTCCCGGCGTCATGGGGGCCGAATTCAGCGCGAGTGTCGGGACTGGCAGCCCCGCCGCCTGCGAGGCAATGACCGCGGCGATATCTTCCTTGGTCAACGGCCCGACAACCATCCGGGCGCCGTCTGCGATCGCACGCTGGTACGCGGCGGCGGCGCCAGGCGTGGCAGTGTCGTACATCTCGATGCGCGGTCGCGTGTCGGCGGACGACGAGGCGAACCAGGCGGCAGCGAAGCCATCGCGCACCGCGCTGCCCGCCGACTGCTGCTTGCCGGAAAGCGGCAGCAGCAGGGCGATGCTGGTCGCGGGCCCGCCACCGAACGTCGCGAAGCCGGGTTCGGCCTGGCCCGCATTGGGGAGGAATGCCGTGCCCGGGTGTCCCGGATGCTGGGCCATCCACGCGGCCACGGTCGCTGCGAGTGCAGCGTCATTGCTGCCTGCCGTCACGATGGCGGGCAATTCGAGCCAGCCGCGCTCGCGCTCCGACACCCCGGCAGCAGTGACGGGGCCTGGCGGACGCTGCAGCAGATGGTCATACAGCAGGCGGTCGTTCTCGGCCCGAGCGGCCGGCGAGGCGAGCAGCGCAGCACGTTCCTCGAACGTGCGCACGCCACCGAGCGCATCGCCCGCCGCGATCTCGGCCTGTCCGCGCAACGCGAGCAGCTCGGGCGCCGATTCGGCCCGCCAGGGTTGCGGCAACGCCCGCAAGATCCCAAGGGCACGGGCCGCGTCGCCACGCTCGAGCGCAACACGCGCATCGACCTCGGCAAGCATTGCGCGTTCGTCGTCGCTGTTGACGCGGCTGCGGACTTTGTCAGCCAGGCGCTGAGAGTCGTTCACGGCGCCGCCGATGACGTACTCACGCGCGGCGAGCAGCGCCGTGGCGGCGTCCCAGTTCATGAAGCCGCGGCGCGCCAGCCGCTCGTAACGAACGGCGGCCTCGAGGTGCTGGCCCTCGCGTGCAAGTGCATCCGCCTGTGCCAGGGTCGGCGCGCTCTGCTGTGCGTGCGCGATGGGTGCGGTGCAAGCGCACAGGAGCATCGACGACGCGATCCAGCGGGCCCAGCGGCTCGTGCGGCGAGCTTGCCCGCTTTGAGGCGATACGTGCAGCATGCGAGATCCTTGGGAGGCGCGCGTGACCGATACTGCGACGGATTCTACGGGGCGGAAGCCGGCTGGCGCACTGTTCGTCGTGGCGACCCCCATCGGCAACTTGCAGGACCTGAGTCCGCGTGCAGCCGCCTGCCTGCGCGACGCCGACCTGCTGCTCGCCGAAGACACCCGGCATACGCGCACGCTGCTCGATGCCTGCGGCATCGCGCGGCCTGCCAGTTCGATCGAATCACTGCACGAGCACAACGAACGCGACCGTGTTCCGGCGCTGGTGTCGCGCCTGCAAGCCGGTGCACGCATCGCGCTGGTCACCGACGCGGGCACGCCCCTCATGAGCGATCCAGGGTCGCTGCTGGTGGCCGCCGCCGCGCACGCGGGCGTCGAAGTCGTCTCGCTCCCCGGCCCTTGCGCAGCGATTGCGGCGCTGTCGATCGCCGGCCTCGCCACAGATCGTTTCGTGTTCGAAGGGTTCCTGCCCGCCAAAGCCACGGCGCGGCGTAAGGCGCTTGGGACGCTGGCGCACGAAACGCGCACGCTCGTGTTCTACGAGGCGCCGCACCGGCTCGAGGCTGCGCTGCAGGATCTGGCGACCGTGTTTGGCGCGGAGCGCGAAGCTGCCGTGGCACGCGAAATCAGCAAGCGTTTCGAACACGTTTATCGCGGCACGCTGGCCGCGCTGGCGCGCCAGTGCGCGACCGATGCCAACATGACGCGTGGCGAAATCGTGCTCGTCGTGGCGGGTGCGCCCTGGAGCGAGGACGAAGATGCGGTTGCGCGGGCTGCGGCAAGCACTCTAAGCGTGCTGTTGCAGGAATTGCCGGTGTCGCAGGCCGCGCGTATCGCCGCGCAGC
>JBAVIQ010000060.1:0-8195 GCA_049687035.1 Steroidobacteraceae bacterium | reverse complement strand
GGGGTGAGGGAAGGGGAGGAAGGGGAGGAAGTGGAGGAAGTAGAAAAAGGTGTCACTTCCCATGCTTCCTCCACTTCCTCCACTTCCTCTACTTCCTATCGCTTCCCCAGCTTCCTGAACGCGAGATCCCACACGCCGTGTCCGAGCCTCTGGCCGCGCCGTTCAAAGCGCGTGAGGGGGCGGCTGTCCGGCCGGTCCACGTAATCACCCGTTGCTGATTCATTCTGCAACGCCGTGCTGCTACCTGCCGTTGCCAGCATGTGCTCGGCATACGGTTGCCAGTCGGTCGCCATGCGGAACACGCCGCCGGGTTTGAGCTTGCGCGTCACCAGCTCGATGAAAGGAGGCTGCACGATGCGGCGCTTGTGGTGCCGCTTCTTTGGCCACGGGTCCGGGAAATAAAGCAGCACCTCGTCGAGCGACGCATCCGGCACGCGCCGCTGCAGGACCTGCACGGCGTCCTCGCAGATCACGCGCACGTTGTGCAGCTTTTCGGCTTCGCAGCGCAGCAGCAGGTGACCGACGCCGGGCGGATGCACCTCCAGGCCCAGGTAGTTGCGTTCAGCATGGGTGGATGCCAGCGCGACCAGCGACTCGCCGTTGCCGAAGCCGATTTCGAGCGTTACTGGTGCGTCTCGGCCGAAAGCGGCCGCGAAATCGAGCGGTGCTGCGCCGTTTTCGATGCCGAGCGCGGGCCACAGTTCACGCCAGGCGCGCTCCTGTGCGCCGGTCATGCGACCTGCGCGCACGACGAAGCTGCGGATCGCACGGTGGTGCGACGTGTCGGGCGCCGTCGCCTCGGCAACGGGTGCGTTCTCGGCGTCTGGCTTCGATGACGGCAAGGGTCTAGAGTTTGGCAGGCTTGGGGGGATTGCAATCATAGAGCCCGGCCAACGGGCGTGGAGAAAAACGATGGCCCGATCGGACAGACTGATGCTGGCCCGGCTCGGCGGTGACGCCAGGATACTGTGCAAGCGCACGTGGTGGGTGTTCCTGGTCGGCGGCATCGCCGGCGTGATCTTCGGCGTGCTCGCGTTCTCCAAACCCATGGCGGCCTGGCTGGTCGTTGCCATGTTCTTCGCTGCGGCGATCCTCGTGGACGGCGGCTTCAATGTGTTCGGCTCTGTCAAGAACCGCGACAAGGACGGTTGGTGGATCATGCTGCTGATCGGCATCCTCGGCGTCGTGGTCGGCGGCTACGCGCTGCTGAACCCGCTCGTCAGCATGACGGCGTTCATCTACCTGGTTGCGTTCCAGGCGATCATGCTCGGTGCGTTCTTCGTGATGCTCGGCTACAAGGTGCGGGCTGCGACGGAGCGCGAGTGGATCCTCTACCTCACGGGCGGGCTGTCGCTCCTGTTCGGAATCCTCGTGATCGTGAACCCGGCGGTGGGCGGTCTGTCCGTCATCTGGATGATCGCGACGTGGGCGGTCATCACGGGCGTGCTCAAGATCATCTTCGCCTTCAAGGTGAAGAACCTGCCGGAGCGGATGGCGAACCACTTCGTGTGACGCTTCACCTCTCCCGCTCTGGCGGGAGAGGAGGTCGGACATGCACCTCTCCCGCTTCGAGCGTGAGAGGTCGCCTGCAGGGCAGGTGAGGGCTCTTCACGCGATCCGGCCCACGATGCGTCCGCCGAGCAGGCAGCCACCGAGGAACGTGCCCTCCAGGCCGCGCTTGCCGTTCATCCCGCCGCCGCCAAAGCCGGCGCTCTCGCCCGCGGCATACAGGCCGGGAATCGGTTCGCCGGAGTGGTCCAGCACGCGGCATTCCAGGTCGGTCTGCAGTCCACCCATGCTCTTGCGGCTGATGATGAACTCGCGGATCGCAATCAGCGGGCCCGCCGACGGCTCGAGGATCTGCTGGAACTTGCAGGTGCGCAGCCGGTCGCCGATCCAGCGGCGGGCGAACTCGATACGGCGCAGCTGGTCGTCGGTGTGGAACCGTGGGCCGAGACTGATGATGTCATCGTAATTCGTCGCGGCCGTGCGGACCGCTGCGACGTCGACCGAGCCGTCGCCCGCCAGCACATTCATCTTCTCGACCAGCGCTTCCACCGTGGGCGCGACCACGACGTCCGGACAGAACTGGGTCATCTGGTCGTAGAGCCAGTGGTTGCCGAGCACCATGTCGCGTGCGACTGCCAGCCGGTTCTTGCGCCGAAACGCGGGATTGAACTCGCCGCCCGAGATCGCCAGCTCCTTGAGCATGATGCGGCGGTTCAGCAGCTGCCACGAATAGGCGCGCTCCTGCCGGCAGATCTGCGCGACGAGGTCGTGCGTGTCGAAGCCCGTGACGAGCGGCATCGGGCCGATGCGCTCGCCGCGCCAGTTGAGCCACAGCGCCGATTTTGGTGGCACGAGCGAGAGCCCGTGCGATGGTTTGCGCGGCTGCCAGTGATGCACGCCCGCGGCGTAGTTCCACTGCCAGTCCAGGTGCGTGATTCGCGCGCCGTGGGCCGCCGCCGCATCGTGCAGCTTGCCGTCCGCATACTTGTGCGAACCGTTCAGCAGCGTGGCCGGCGGTTGCGACCAGTCCGCATGCCAGTTCTGCCGCACGCGCTCGAGGTTGCCATTGACGCCGCCACTTGCGATCACGACATTTTCGGCGCTGGCCTCGAACTCATCGTCGCTGCCTTCGAGCCGACCGCGACAGCCCGTCACGCGGCCACCGGTCAACACCAGTGACTCGACGCAGTGATCGAATCTCAGGTCGAGCCGGTCACGATTCGGCCGCGCCAGCACGTGCGTATTCAGCACCACCTGCAGTTCGTGCCCGGTGCCCCAGACGATGTGCCAGCGGGGCACCGAGTTGCCCGGGGTGTGCAGCCCGCGCTCCACCCACAGTGGCATCGGCATGAACTGCACACCGACGCTGCGGAGCCAGTCGTAGATTTCTTCGTTGGCGCGATGGACATAGGCCTCGGCCCAGGCGCGCGGCCAGTGATCGTCCGGTCCGAAGTCTGCGAACGCATGCCAGTCACGCAGGCCCTGCTGTGCGCCGTCGCGGATGCCGTAGCGCTTCTGCAGCGGCGTGCCGGCAAACCAGATGCCGCCAAAGCTCTCCTTGGCGAGACCGCCCATGTTCTCTTCACTATCGCGATCGAGCAGCAGGACACGCCGGCCGCGGTCCAGCAACTCAATGGCCGCCGTCACGCCCGCAATGCCGGCGCCGATCACGATCACGTCTGCCGAATAGCGGATCATTCGACCACTCCGGGGAGGATGGCGAGGTACCTAGCGTACCGCGCCGGTATCATTCCTCGCATGAGCAACCTCCGCAGGCCACGCGAATCGCTGTCGTTGCCCGAGGCACGGCGGGTCGCGCTGGCGGCGCAGGGATTCGGCCGCCCGCGCCCCGGTCGGGACATCGTGAAGGCCGATGTCGTTCGCACCGTGCGCGCGCTGGGCCTGCTGCAGATCGACTCGGTCAATGCACTCGTCCGGTCGCACTACCTGCCGTTGTTTTCACGGCTCGGGGCGTACGCGATGTCCCTGTTGGACGCAGCGGCCTACGGCGGGCGCCGGCGACAGGTGTTCGAGTACTGGGGTCACGAAGCATCGCTGCTGCCGGTCGAGTGCCAACCGTTGCTGCGCTGGCGCATGCAGCGCGCGAAGAACGGCGATGGGACCTGGGGCAACGTCGCGCGATTCGGCCGCGACCGCGCCGCCTTCTGCGCCGAAGTGCTGGCGGAAATTCGCGATCGAGGTCCGCTCGGCGTGTCCGAAATCGGCACCGGCGGCCGCCGCAAGGGCAGCTGGTGGGGCTGGAGCGAAGGCAAGATCGCGCTCGAGTGGCTGTTCTGGACCGGACAGATCACCACGCATGCGCGGCGACGCTTCGAACGTGTCTATGACCTGACCGAGCGGGTGCTGCCGCAAGCCGTTGTCGATGCGCCGACGCCCGCAGTCGAGGACGCGCACCGCGACCTACTGCGCATCGCGAGCGTGGCGATGGGCGTGGCCACCGAGCGCGACCTGCGCGATTACTTTCGGCTCGGACCGGCGGATGCGAAGGCGCGCGTCGCGGAACTGGTCGAGTCGCGGGACCTGGTCCCCGTGCAGGTGGAAGGATGGAAAGGTCCCGCGTACCTGGCTGCGGGCACGAGAGTGCCCGCACGCGTCGAGGCCCGCGCCCTGTTGTCGCCGTTCGATTCACTCGTCTGGTTTCGCGACCGGCTGCAACGACTGTTCGACTTTCACTACCGCATCGAGATCTACACGCCGGCGCACAAGCGCGTTCATGGCTACTACGTGCTGCCGTTCCTGCTGAACGAACAGCTCGTGGCGCGCGTGGACCTGAAGTCCGACCGCGAGGCGGGCAAGCTGCGTGTCATTGCCACGCATTACGAACCGGACGTGGACCGACGCGTCGTCGATGCCGGGCTGCGCGACGAACTCGACCTGCTCGCACGCTGGCTCGGGTTGGCCGCCGTCGTCCGGGGCCGGAAGAAATCATGACCCTCGAGCATCATCGCAACGCGCCCGCCCGCTGCGATAGTGGTGGCGCCAGCGCGTTACTGGCGTTGGTCGCGATCGGTTGCGTGCTCTCGGGTTGCGCCACGACATCCGCAGCGAATACCGCAGCAGCGGTTGCCACGCCTGCGCTCGCAGCGGATACCGTCGCAATACCGCAGGCCGAATTTGCCGACGCGAAGGCGGCGCAGTCTCTCGTGCAGGCGATCAACGAGCGGTTGACGATCATGCGCGACGTGGCCGCCGCAAAATGGCGGGTGGGCACGCCGATTCGCGATGCAGCGCGTGAAGCGGTCGTGCTGCAGCAGATTGCGGCACGCGCACAGGCACTCGGCCTGGATCCTGTGACGACTCAAGCGTTTTTCGCGGAACAGATCCGTCTCGCTCGCGACGTCCAGCAGCGCTGGCACGACGAATGGCAGCGGGCCGGGCGCTGCGCACCTTGCGACGAGCCTGCGGACCTGCAGGCCGTGCGCGAGCGCATCGATGCGACGAACGAACGACAGTTCGCCGTGTTGTACTTGCTGGCGCGGTTGCGTGACGACACGACTGCCGCCTTGACGGAGCAGGTGCAGGCCACGGTTCGGCACCACGAGCTTCCGGCGGGCGACACCGCCGCATTGATGACTGCCGTGCGCAACGTCGTGCGGGTCGCGGGCGGCCCGGTGCTGGAGCGCGTGCGGGCGACGCACGTGCTGCGCGTCGCCACCACCGGCGATTACGCGCCATTCAGTCTTGAAGCCCATGGGCAGTTGTCCGGCGCGGACATCGAACTGGCGCGCGACCTGGCGGCGCATCTCGGTGTCGAGCCGGTGTTTGTCCGCACCAGTTGGCCCGGTCTCGTCGATGACCTGCGCAACGGGCGCTTCGACGTTGCGCTGAGCGGCATCGGCTACACCGAGGAGAGAGCGGCGCTGGGTCTCTACTCTGTCTCCTACCACGAAGGCGGCAAGACCTTGCTCGCGCGCTGCGCCGACCGCGAGCGGTTCGATACCCCGGCCGAGCTCGATCGCCCCGGTGTGCGCGTGATCGTGAATCCGGGTGGGACCAACGAACGCTACGTGCGCGAGCACGTGCACCAGGCGCAGATCCTCATGCATCCGGACAACCGTAGTGTGTTTGCGGAAATTGCGGCGGGTCGGGCCGACGTGATGGTCACCGATGACGTCGAAGCGGAGCTGCAGGCTCGCCGGCGACCAGGCCAGTTGTGCCGAACGTACCCCGGCACGTTGACTCAGGGCGAAAAGCGGATTCTGATGGCGCGCGACGCTGCGCTGCAGGCGATCGTGGACGAGTGGCTGGCCAAGGCACACGCCGCGGGTACACCCGCGCGTGAGCTGGAACGAGCCATGCGGGAGTACGTCGGCGACAATGAAGTCCATTGAACGAATCGAACGGCTGCAATACCGATGAACGAAACAGGTGCCCGAATGCGGATACTGATGATCGGATCGATGGCGGTGCTTGCGTGCTGCCTGGCAACGACGGCCAATGCCGAGGCGCCGGCCAGCGTGCGCGCTGATGCGCGCGTCATCCTGGACAAGATCATCTCCATCCCGAGCTCCGCTGGCCTGGGCCAGGTTCCCGCCGTCGCGCAGTACCTGGCGGATCGATTCCGGGCGGCCGGCTTCCCCGAGGACGACATCCACATCCTGCCCTCGGGTGAAAATGCGTCGCTCGTCGTGCGCTATCGCGGCAACGGCAAAGGCGGCAAGCCGATCCTGCTGCTCGCGCACATGGACGTCGTCACGGCGAAGCCCGAGGACTGGGAGCGCGATCCGTTCAAGCTGGTCGAGGAGAACGGCTTCTTCTTCGGTCGCGGCACGATGGACGTCAAGGGCGAGATTGCCTTGATCGCCGCAACGTTCCTGCGCCTGAACGCCGAAAAGTTCGTCCCGAGGCGCGACCTCATCATCGCATTCTCGGGTGACGAAGAAACTCAAATGGGCACTGCGCGCGAGCTGGCGACCAAGTACCGCGAGCTCACCGATGCGGAATTCGCGCTTAACGGCGACGGCGGCGGTGGCACGCTCGACGACGAGACCGGACAGGCGCGGTTCTATGCGCTGCAGGGTGCCGAGAAAACGTACGCCAGCTACTCACTTACCGCTCACAACCCGGGTGGGCACAGCTCACAGCCGCGGTCCGACAATGCGATCTACGATCTCGCTGATGCGCTGAAGGCGGTGCAAGGCTTTTCGTTCCCGGTGATGTGGAACGACTGGACGATCGGCAGCTTCAAGGCGGCCGCTCCGGTCACGCCCGGCGAGCTGGGCCAGGCCATGGCGAGGTTCGCTGCAGACCCAAGCGATGCCGCAGCGGCGGCCGTCCTTGCAAAGAACCCGGCGATGATCGGCCGCACGCGCACCACGTGTGTCGCGACGCTGCTCACCGGCGGGCACGCGGATAACGCCTTGCCCCAGTCAGCCACCGCAACGGTCAATTGCCGCATCTTCCCTGGCACCAGCGTCACTGAAGTGCGCGACTCGCTGCAGCAGGTGGTCGGCGACAGGATCGAAGTGAAGGTGCTCGGCGAACCGCATTCGAGCCCCCCGTCGCCGATGCGCAGCGACGTCATGGCGGCCGTGACCAAGGCGGTCCGGGCGAGTCATCCCGGGGTGCCGATCGTGCCGGACATGGCGCCTTATGCCACCGACGGCTCGATCTTCCGTGGTGCGGGCATTCCAACCTACGGCGTCAGCAGCGTCTTCATGAAAGAAAAGGACGAGTTCGCGCACGGATTGAACGAACGCCTGCCAGTTGCGTCGTTTTACGCGGGATTGGATCACTGGTACGTACTGCTCACTACGCTCGCTGGCACGAAATAGCGGTTTCAGGCATACTGCGTCCACAGTTTGCCGCCGCGCAGTCCGGTCTGCGCACGAGGTTCTTCAGCGCTTCCCTCCCTGGGAATGCCTATGCGGCCCCTCCTGCAGACTGATCGAAGTCTGCATTTTGCTGCTCGATTCATCAAAGTTACGGCGCCAGTCCGGTGCCTGCACGTGCTTGCACGCGCAGGTTTGGCGCTCGGAAAAGTCACTCAATGTCATTCGAAAATTTCGGCCTCCAGGCCGAGCTCGTGCGTGCGGTCCAGGAAATGGGTTACACGCAGCCAACCCCCATCCAGTTGCGCGGCATCCCTGCGGTGCTCGAAGGTCGTGACCTGCTCGCCGCCGCCCAGACGGGCACCGGCAAGACGGCCGCCTTTGCGCTGCCGCTGCTGCAGAAGCTGCACGAAGACCAGCCGAACCCGCGTGGTTCGCGTGCGCCGCGTGCGCTCGTGCTGGTCCCGACGCGCGAACTCGCGGCACAGGTCCAGCAGTCGATCGCGGATCTCGGCACCCACCTGCGTCAGCAGTCGGCACTGATCTTCGGCGGCGTCAGCCCGCGCCCGCAGATCGACCTGCTGCGCCGCGGCGTCGACATCGTCGTCGCCACGCCCGGTCGCCTGCTCGATCACGCGAACGAGCGCAACATCGACCTGCGCAGCGTGCGCTACCTGATCCTCGACGAAGCGGACCGGATGCTCGACATGGGTTTCATCCGCGATATCCGTCGTGTGCTCGCGATGCTGCCGCCGAACCGCCAGAACCTGCTGTTCTCGGCGACGTTCTCGGACGACATCCGCGGACTCGCGAATGGCCTGCTGCGCAATCCGCTCACGATCGAAGTCGCGCCGCGTAATGCGCCGACAGAGCTCGTCGACCACCGCGTGCACC
>JBAVIQ010000059.1:0-2940 GCA_049687035.1 Steroidobacteraceae bacterium | reverse complement strand
CTCGGTCGGGTGGCGCGGTTCGGTCGGCCACTGAGAAAATCCTTCCCGGTCTTCGGCTTGCTCGCACCGAACCAGGCTCTCCGTTGGATTGAAAATCCGCGTGTCGATGGTTCGATTCCGTCCCTGGCCACCACTCCTAACTGGTCCATTCCGGACACTTAGGTAACGGTTTATTCCGGAGGCATGGGTAACACTTTAACGCCGAACGGGTTCTCGGCGGCCTCCACCCGACAACATTCGTTGTCGAAAAAGCCAAGATCGTAGTGCATGAAGCTGACCAGCCAGACCTGGTCGGCGACCTGTTTGACGCCGACCGTCTGTCCGGCGAAGACGGTGCTGAGGTTGATCTTGCGGTTGTCTAAGCAGATCCGGCCGCAGCGGGTGACGATGTGGCTGTGATCATGGAAGGGATAGTCCAGCGGCTCGAGGCCGCGGTAGGAGCGGGCTGAGCGCACGTAGAGTTCGCTCGGGTATCGCATGCCGAGGGCCTGGTGAGGGCGCTCGCGGTTGTACTCGTCGATGAACTCGTCGAAGCGGCCCTGCTGCTGCAGCAGGTTGTCCGCGGCGGGCCGAGTGGCTTCCTTCTTCAGGGTGAGATGCATGCGTTCGTGACGGCCGTTCTGCTCCGGGTGGCCGGGCTTGATGCGTTCGATGTCGATGCCGAGTCGCAGCCACCAGACGGAGAGGCGGCTCAGGCCGAAGAGCGCATGCGGACAGGCGAAGGGGACGCCATTGTCGGTGCGGATGGCCTCAGGCAACCCGAACTCCTTGAACGCACGCTCAAAGACGGCAAAGGCCGTGTGTTCGCGGGTGCTGGCGAGGCCCTCGCAGGCGAGCAGGTAGCGGCTGGCGAAGTCGGTGATGGTGAGCGGATAGCAATAGCGCCGATCGGTGAGCATGAACTCGCCCTTGAAGTCGGCGCACCACAACTCGTTCGGCTGGCGAGGCCAGGACAGTGGCGTCCCCTCGGCCCGGTGGCGTCGCCGGCGTCGTCGCATGACCAGGCCGTTGCGATCGAGCACGGCATGCACGGTGCTGATGGCCGGGGTCTGCACGCCGAGGTCGAGCCGTCTGAGCTTCTCGCGGATCTTGGGCGCGCCCCAGGTGGGATGCTCCTTGCGCAGCTGGATGATCCGGCCCTCAACCTGGAAGGGCAGCTTGTTGGCCTGCCGATAGGGCCGGCGTGAACGGTCGGTGAGGCCCTCCAAGCCGATATCGCGGTAGCGTTGGTAGAGCTTGTAGCCGGTCTTGCGGGAGATTCCGAACTCCCGGCAGAGCACAGCCATCTTGTCGCCTTCGAGCAGCCGGGCAACGAACCGTAGCCGTTCGTCCATCTTGTAACACTCCTGCCACGGCACTTTGCGTCTCCCGCAAAGGCCTGAAAGTGTTACCTATGTGCCCGGAATGAAGTGTTACCCATCCGTCGGGAAGGGCAGTTGAGTCGAGGCGAGACGCCGTTCCGCCTGTTCGACCATGGTCTGAAAACGGGCATCGGGGCGCAGCGCGTCCAGGTCCGGATCGGACTTCAGCCACTCCAGCTGTTCACGTCCCGTCCGGCTGCAGTATGGCCCGAGCATAGCGAGCGCCGTCCCGGCGTCATCTAGATTCACCATCAGGTCGCACGCCAGGTTGTAGCGCATGATCATGTTGTCCGGGTCGATCAGCACCGCACGCTTGGCCCATTCCTTCGCGCGATCGCCTTCGCCGAGGCAAAGCAGGCAGCTGAAAATCGAGGCCATGGCGGAACCGTTGTCGCCATCGAGCGCAATGATCTTCTCTGCCCGGGCCAGTGTGCGCTGCGCGACGCGCGTCACGCTCGCCTTGTCGCCGAGCGTCGTGTAGCACGTGATCAGCAACCCGCCAACCACGAAGTCCGTCTCGACCAACGCTGACGCCTTTTCCCAGTGCGCAATGGCCTCCGGGTACCGGCGTTGCATGAAGCTGAGCCGGCCAGCCTCGCGCAGCACGTCCACCGACTCCGGATCGAGCCGCAGTGCCGTCGTGATTTCCTCCCGCGCTGCTTCGTAGTCGCCACCGGATGCGAGTACGCCAGCCTTGGCCGCGTGCGCCTCGGCGAGATTCGCATCCAGCTCGAGCGCCCGCGTTGCTGCGGCATCGCCGTTGTCGCCTTCGCCCGTCATGCCGAGCCGGTAGCGTTGCGCCGCTGCCATCAGCGCCCAGGCTTGCGCATAGGTCGGGTCGAGTTCGATCACGCCGCGGCACAGCCGGATCACTGTGTCGTTCTTGCGCGTGTCACTCAGCATTCCGCTGGTGTAGTGGTGTCGCGCCATGAGGTACAGGTTGTAGGCATCGAGATTCGTCGTCCCGCGTTGCTCGATGGCTTTTTTTTCCTCGGGCAGCAGCTTCAGCTTGAGCGCCTTGACGATCGCCTCGGAGATCTCGTCCTGCAGCGCGAAAATGTCGACCAGGTCGCGGTCGTAGCGCTCGGCCCAGAGGTGGTTGTCGCTCGACGCCTCGATCAGCTGCGCCGTGATGCGCACCCGTCCACCGGCACGGCGGACGCTGCCTTCGAGCACGTAGTTCACTTTCAACTGACGGGCCACCTGCGGCAGGTCGACGTTCTTGCCCTTGAACGTGAAGGCGGTGTTGCGCGAAACGACGGCGAGTGCCGAGACCTTGCTCAGGTCGGTGATGATGTCTTCGCTGATGCCGTCGCTGAAGTATTCCTGCTCCAGATCGCCGCTCATGTTGGAGAACGGCAGCACGCAGATCGAAACGCGCGCTTGGGCGGGGGCTGCCGGCGTCGCGGCTCCGGCGGCGGGCTGGGTCCCCGCGGTCGCTTTGCGCTGGCGCGTGATCATCGACTCGAGGGCCCGTGCAAGGTCCTGGAACGCTGCACTGGCCGGATCCTCGCCCCACTGGTCGAGGTCAATGGTGTGAATCGCGCGCACGTCCATCGGCAGGCGAGCCACATCGAAC
>JBAVIQ010000058.1:0-4520 GCA_049687035.1 Steroidobacteraceae bacterium | reverse complement strand
GGGAACGACGCTGCCGAGGTACTGCTCGATCAGCTCGGGGTGATTCTGCACCGCGTCCGAGAACGAACAGAAGATCACGCCCGCCTTGGAGAGCTTGTCCTTGAACGTCGTCGCGACCGAGACGCTGTCGAACACGGCGTCGACGGCGACACCGGCGAGACGCGCCCTCTCGTGCAGCGGCACGCCGAGCTTTGCATACGTGGCGAGCAGCTTGGGGTCGACTTCGTCGAGGCTCTTCGGACCGTCGGTCTTCGCCCTGGGGGCCGAGTAATACGAGATCGACTGGTAATCGATGGGCGCGATGCGCAGGTGGGCCCAGTCCGGGTTCGCCATCGTGCGCCAGTGCCGCAGTGCCCGCAGGCGCCAGTCGAGCATGAACTGCGGTTCGCGCTTGATCTTCGAGATGACGCGGACCACGTCCTCGTCGAGGCCGGGCGGCAGCGTGTCGGATTCGACGTCGGTGACGAAGCCGTGCTGGTACTTCTGCGCGACGAGTGCGTCGAGGTCGGTCGGTGTGCTGGCCATCTTTGAATTCCTCAGAGCCGACCGGGACCGCGCGTCGTGGCGGGTATGCGGACCGCGGCGGACAGGGCGGGGCGCCAGACGGCGACGGCTTCCTGTCCCGACAACTGCGCGAGCGAGATGTCATCGAGCGATCGACGAATGGCGCCGTTGATGCGTTGCCACGCGTTGCCCGTGCTGCATGACAGTTCCAGGTCGCAGGCGCTGTGGTTTCCGCTGCACTCGGTGATTGCAACGGGGCCTTCGATCGCATCGATGATGGCGGCCGCGCTGATCGCCGCAGCCGGACGGGCGAGCTGATAGCCACCTCGCGAACCGCGCGTCGAGGTGAGCAGACCGGCCCGATGGAAGCTCTTCAGGAGTTTGCTGACCGTGGGCAAGCCCAGCCGCGTGCGCTCGGCTACCCCGGTCGCCGTCAGTCGGCGGTCCGGGGCGGTGGCGAGGCAGGCCAGGACGACCGTGCCGTAATCGGTGAGTTTGCTGATGCGTAGCATGGCGCGTTTTCCAATTGGGACGATTTTAGTCCTATACGATCTCCGCGCCAACCCCGTCGGGGCACCCGGGCCGGGAAATACCCGCCAATCTGCTAGAATCGCGCGCTCTCGAGGGCCGTGGCGACAATCTCCGGCGGTTCGGGATCAGGGAACTCGAACGGACCGGCGCGGTCCCTTGCCATTAAGCGACCAAACGACCAACTCGTGAATAACCTATCCGGACCTGCCGCAGCCTCCGCTCCGGCGGTCCAATCGCCGTCGATTGCCGTCCTGCGCGACGTCCATTTTGACGTGGACTCGGGCAAGACCGTCTTCAGTGGGCTCGACATCGAGATCCGCCGCGGCGCCGTCACGGCCATCATGGGGCCGAGCGGCACAGGCAAGACCACCCTGTTGAAGCTCATCACCGGGCAGGTATGCGCCGACCATGGCCAGGTGGTCGTGGACGGCCTCGACGTGGCCAGACTGAACCGCAAACAGATTTTTGCCCTGCGCCGGCGCATGGGCATGCTGTTCCAGAATGGCGCGCTGCTCACGGACCTCGACGTGTTCGAGAACGTCGCGTTTCCGCTGCGCGAACACACCCGGCTGCCCGAGCGCCTGATCCGCACCATCGTGCTCACGAAACTGCACGCTGTCGGCCTGCGCGGCGCCGCCGAGCTGTACCCGCAACAGCTCTCCGGCGGCATGGGGCGACGTGTCGCACTCGCGCGTGCCATCGTCATGGATCCCGAGATCCTCATTTACGACGAGCCGTTCGCAGGCCTCGATCCCATTTCGATGGGCGTAGTGCTGCGGCTCATTCGCTCGCTCAACGACGCGCTCGGCATCACCAGCATCGTGGTGACGCACGACGTGCGCGAAATCTCGCAGATTGCCGACTCGAGCTTCATAATTTCGGAAGGCAAGGTCGTGGCGAGCGGCACGACGGCCGAACTGCGCGACCACCCGTCGCCGATCGTGCACCAGTTCGTCGATGGACTCGCCGACGGCCCGGTGCCGTTCCACTATCCGGCCCCCGAGTACCACGAGCAGTTGCTGGGCGGGAAGGTGTTCGCATGAGCACGATCCTGCGCGAGTTCGTGCAGACCTTCCTGACGTTCCTGGAACGCGTCGGTCTGCTCGTGCGTTTCGCACTCCGGCTGTTCGCGATACTGCCGTCCGGCCTGCTGCGTGTCCGCCCGATCATCGAGCAGGTGTACAACACAGGCGCGATGTCTCTGGTCATCATCATGACCTGCGGCCTGTTCGTCGGCATGGTGCTCGGACTGCAGGGTTTCGACCTGCTGACACGCTTCGGCTCCGAAGAATATCTCGGTACCGCGACCGCAATCAGCCTGCTGCGGGAACTGGGGCCCGTCGTCACGGCTCTGCTGTTCGCCGGGCGTGCGGGCACAGCGCTTGCGGCCGAACTGGGGCTGATGCGCGCCACTGACCAGATCGCCGCGATGGAAATCATGGCCGTCGATCCGATGCGTCGCGTGGTCCTGCCGCGTTTCCTCGGCGGCGTCATCGCGATGCCGCTGCTGGTCTCGATCTTCATCGTGGTCGGCCTGTTTGGCGCGCAGCTCGTCGGGGTGGAGTTCTTCGGCGTCGACTCCGGCAGCTACTGGTCGCAGATGCGCAGTGCCGTGGAACTAAGCGATATCCGCGAAGGTCTGGTCAAGGGCCTGGTATTCGGAGTGGCCTGCAGCCTGATCGCGGTCTACGAAGGGTACAATGCGATGCCTACGGCCGAGGGCGTCGGGCGTGCGACGACACGAACGGTGGTCATTTCTGCCGTCGTCACGCTCATCCTCGATTACATACTCACCGCCTTAATGCTCTAGGACGAACCATGCGTTCAACGCGCACGATCGACATTTCCACCGGGCTGTTTGTGTTGCTCGGATTCGCAGCGATCCTGTTCATGGTCACGCAGATCACGAACCGTGGATACTCGCTGAAGAGCGACTCATACCGTCTCATGGCTTCGTTCGAGAACGTCGGCGGCCTGAAGCCGGGCGCGCCAGTCTCGATGGCTGGCGTGACGATCGGCCGGGTGGAGGACATCCAGTACGACATGAAGCTGTACAAGGCGATCGTGACCATGCGGATCAGTGACAAGTACCGTGCCATCCCGAACGACAGCGACGCCAGCATCTACACTGCCGGCTTGCTCGGTGGGCAGTACATCGGCTTGACGCCGGGCGGCTCCGACGAGCCGTACCAGGACGGTGAACAGGTCGTGATGGCGAACGACGCCATCGTGCTCGAGAACCTGATCAGCAAGTACCTCTTCAATTCGGCGACCACGAAGCCGGGTGCGTCGAAGCCCGCACCGGCTCCCGCCGCACAGGAGTGACTTCAGAGATGAGAGCTATGCGTAGCAACAATGCCTGGTCGATGATCGTCGTTGCGCTGGTCAGCCTCGCGCCGCTGGCGCTGCCGGCGCAGACCGTGCCTGCCGCCAAGCCGGCCGTTGCGGTGCCAGGGCCGGGTCCGCAGGAGCTGATGCAGAAGATCTCGCAGGACCTGCTGCACGAACTCGACGCGAACCGGGCTGCGATCAACAGGGATCCGACCAAGCTGCGCGTGCTGGCCGACAAGTACCTGCTGCCGCACTTCGACGTCGACTATGCGGCGCGACTGGTGCTGGGCAAGCATTGGCGCACGGCGACCGACGCGCAGAAGAAGCGCTTCATCGACGCCTTCTACCAGTCGCTGATGCGCAACTACGGCGACGCCGTGGCCGAGTTCACGGGGGACCGTCTGAAGATCCTGCCATTCAAGGGCGACCTCGCGTCGGGCGCAGCTACGATCCGCACGGAAGTGAAGCGCAGCAACGGCACGCCGGTGCCGGTCAACTACACGATGCGGGCAACGCCGCAGGGCTGGAAAGCTTGGGACGTCACGATCGAAGGCATTTCGTACGTGAAGAACTACCGCACTGACTTCGGCGCGGAAATCGACCAGAAAGGCATCGACGCGGTGATCCAGCGGCTCGAGGCGCAGAACGCGGCTGGCACGCCGGATGCGCCGGGCACGACCCCTGCGGCCAAAGCCGGTCGCTGAGCCAGCAGCGGCCGACAGCAGTTTCGCAGTGGATCAATTCAGCATTCAGCGCGTGGCCGATGGCCGGCTCCAGGCGAGTGGGGTGCTCGGCTATGTCACGGCGGGCCGCGCGTTGCCCGCGGGTCTCGCCTTGATCCCCAAGGGTGCGACGTGCACGATCGATCTGTCGCGTGTCATCGAGGCCGACAGCGCCGGTCTCGCCGTGCTGGTCGAATGGCTGGCGACGGCAAAGTCGCGCGGCACGGTGATTCACTACGAAGGCATTCCGGCGCAGATTCGCGCGGTCGCGCGGATCTCCGATCTCGAAAGCCTGCTGACCGACGGGCACTGAGTCCGTCACACCCGGATTGCGATAACGCGCGAGCCTGGCAGCCGGTTCTATCCCGCCGCTCCGGGGTCTTACGCGCTTCGTGAATCGCGCGGAGGAACCGCACGATTCACGGCGACCCT
>JBAVIQ010000057.1:0-3213 GCA_049687035.1 Steroidobacteraceae bacterium | reverse complement strand
GGCGATGCAGGATCTGCGCCATGCGCAGCGCGACGGTGGTCTTGCCCGTGCCCGGGTTGCCCGTGAATGACATGTGCAGGCTCGGCGTCTGCGCCTGCAGTCCCTGGTTCATGCGCAGGCGATCGATGACGAGCAGTGCCGCGATGTCACGGATGCGGGCCTTGACCGGCGCGAGGCCGACCAGCTCGCGGTCGAGTTCGTCGAGCACTGCGCCGGCCTGGGACTGTGCCATCACTTCCGCGACAGTGCGCGCGGTTCGCACTGCCTCTGCCGCCTCGCCCACGGCAGTGGGAGAGGTGCCCGCAGCAAGCGGGGTGTCGGACGAGGTAACAGAGCCCGGAATGTTGTACATCGGAGCGCCTGGAGGCCTTCGTTCTTACTTGCGGTACCGCTCGCCTTCCGGCCGGTCGGCTTCGTGCCCGCGGATGGTGTAGCGAATCGTGCGCCCGTTGGTCTCCTGGCGCACCAGGCTGAACCCGGGCTCGACCGCAGGACGGTTGACGATGAAGCTCATCGCGATGGTCTCGACGCCGCGCGTCGAATCGAACGCCACGAGCCGGATGTAGTGCTGCGGGAACGTGCTGCGACAGCTCTTGAGTTCCAGCATCACGCCGGCCGCATCACTCAGGTCGAACATCGGCATGCCGAACATTTCCCAGTACGTGTTGCGCGGATGCGGATCGTCGGTGTACTCGACGGCCCAGGCGTAGCCCTGCTTCAGGCCGTACTCGACCTGCAGCGTGATCTCGGCGTCCGTCAGGTCCGGCAGGAAGCTGAACTGGCCCTGGGTCAGGCGCCCGGTGGGATTGGTCATCATGGTCGTGGTTCTCCCTGCGCTCAGTGAGACGCGGTCGGCGTGAAGGCGTAGTCGGACGTGTCGGTCGACGTGTAGTTGAAGGTGATGTCGCCCCAAGTATCGAGCGCCTGCTTGAGCGGCGTGCAGGACTGCGCCGCCTTCTGCAGGATCGCAGGACCTTCGCTGAGGATGTCCTTGCCTTCGTTGCGCGCCTTCACCATGCACTCGAGTGCCACGCGGTTGGCCACTGCGCCCGCCTGGATGCCTGCCGGGTGACCGATCGTGCCGCCACCGAACTGCAGCACCACGTCGTCGCCGAACAGGTCCAGCAACTGGTGCATCTGGCCGGCGTGGATGCCGCCACTCGCCACCGGCATGACCTTCTTGAGGTCGGCCCAGTCCTGGTCGAAGAACAGGCCTCGCGGCAGGTCTTGCCTGGTGTAGCTGTCGCGGCACACGTTGTAGTAGCCCTGCACCGTGAGCGGGTCGCCCTCGAGCTTGCCGACGGCCGTGCCGGTGTGCAGGTGGTCGCAACCCGCGAGGCGCAGCCATTTCGCGATCACGCGGAAGCTGACGCCGTGGTTCTTCTGCCGCGTGTACGTGCCATGGCCCGCGCGATGCATGTGCATGAGCATGTCGTTCTTGCGGCACCAGTTGGCCATGCTCTGGATGGCCGTCCAGCCGATCACGAGGTCGACCATGACGATGATCGAGCCGAGGTCCCTGGCGAACTCGGCGCGCTCGTACATGTCTTCCATCGTCGCGGCGGTGATGTTCAGGTACGAGCCCTTCACCTCGCCCGTCGCGGCGCTCGCCTTGTTGACGGCGTCCATCACGTAGAGGAAGCGATCTCGCCAGTGCATGAACGGCTGCGAGTTGATGTTCTCGTCGTCCTTCATGAAGTCGAGGCCGCCCTTCAGGCCTTCGTAGACCACGCGGCCGTAGTTGCGGCCCGAGAGGCCGAGCTTCGGCTTGGTGGTGGCGCCGAGCAGCGGACGGCCGAACTTGTCGAGACGCTCGCGCTCGACGACCAGGCCCGTGGGCGGGCCCTTGAACGTCTTCACGTACGCGACCGGGATGCGGATGTCCTCGAGGCGCGCGGCCTTGAGCGGCTTGAAGCTGAACACGTTGCCGATGAGGCTCGCGGTCATGTTCGCGATCGAGCCTTCTTCGAACAGGATGATGTCGTAGGCCACCCAGGCGAAGTACTGCCCCGGGGTGTTGGGCACCGGCTCGACCTTGAAGGCCTTGGCACGGTAGCTGTCGCAGGCCGTCAGGCGATCGGTCCACACCACGGTCCAGGTTGCGGTGCTCGATTCGCCGGCGACAGCCGCGGCCGCCTCCACCGGATCGACGCCTTCCTGCGGCGTGATGCGGAACAGGCAGATCGTGTCGGTTTCCTTCGGGACGTAATCGGCGTCCCAGTACCCCATCTGGCGGTACTTGAGGACGCCGGCGCTGTAGCGCTTCTTCTTGTCCGTGATCTGGGTGCTGTTGCCGACGATCTCAGGTGCGGTGGCCATGCCGGGCCCTCTGTGTAGGGTATGAAAGTGGCACCAATGTAGGGGGGTCGATCATTTAGCTGAAGTCATATATTCTGATCCCAGCAGTCAGCAACCCTGAATGATTGAGCGAGCGCCGTCCCATTTCCATGAAAAACGTGTCCTTACGGCAGTTGCGGGTCTTCGCGTCGGTCGCCAAGCACCTGAGCTTTGCCCGCGCGGCCGAGGAACTGAACCTTTCGCCCCCCGCTGTTTCCATGCAGATCAAGGAGTTGGAGGTCGAGGTCGGCCTGCCGCTCTTCGACCGGACCAGCCGCAAGGTCTCGCTGACGACGGTCGGCGAGTACCTGCTTGCCTACACCCGCCGGGTGCTCGTCGCCATGCGCGATGCCGAGGACGTCGTCGCCCGTTTCCGCGGGCTCAAGACTGGCGTGCTCGACGTGGGCATGGTCAGCACGGCCAAGTACTTCGTGCCGCGGATGCTGGCGAACTTCCGCGACGATCACCCCGGGGTCGAGATCCGCCTGCAGGTCTGCAACAAGCGCGACGAGGTCGTGACGCTGATGCAGCAGGGCGCGGTCGAACTCGCGATCATGGGTCGGCCGCCGCAGTCCTGGCCCACTCGCGCGGAACCGTTCGCGATGCACCCGCACGTGCTGGTGACGTCGGTTGACCACCCTTTCACGCAGATGGAACGCGTGCCGGCGCGAGCACTGCAGGAAGAGGGCTTCATCGTGCGCGAGCCGGGCTCGGGCACGCTCGCGGCGCTGGACGAGTACATGACCGCGCATCACATGAAGGCGCGCGTCGCGATGCAGATGTCGAGCAACGAGGCGATCAAGCAGGCCGTGATGGCCGGCATGGGGATCTCGCTGCTGTCGCTGCACACGCTCGGGCTGGAGCTCGATCACGGCT
>JBAVIQ010000056.1:0-3218 GCA_049687035.1 Steroidobacteraceae bacterium | reverse complement strand
GTTCCGGGGTCGCGCGTGTTTGCCGCCAGCCACTGTGCGGCGCCACGGGTGTCGGACCCGTTCAGGGTATTCGATTTTTCGTCCGGGCCGAGATCCAGGCCGAAGTTCATCGCGGCGCTGTCGATGGCCAGCAGGCGACGAGGTTGAAAATCGCCGGTCAGGGCAAGCCCGGCAGCGACAATCGCCAACGTGGCAACCGCCAAGGCTACCTCGTTGCGCAACCAGCGCTTGACGGCCTCTGCGACCATGGCAACTGCGATGACGACGGCGGCAGGGTAGAGGAAGAAGACGTAGCGTGTTTCGAAGCGCGGTGGATTGCTGAGCGACGCGGCGGCCAGGAGGCTGACGAGCAGCACGAGCGTCACTTGCAGGCCGGCAGGCTGTTGGCGCTCACGCCCGATCACGCGCAGCGAGGCGAGCGCTATCAACACAAACAAAGTCGCACCGAGACTCGGCGCGCTGCGTGCCCACGGCAGGGCGACCACGCCGACAAAATCTGGAAATCGAAGCAATTCGTAGGCAACCAGCAGCGCCCGGCTCGACTCTCCCCAAGGAGCTTCAATCGCCGACAGCAGGGACGGATTGCGCAGCAGCGCGGTCGTCCAGGCGACGGCGCTGCCTGCCACGGCGATCGTGAATGGCAGTGCAGCGCGTGTGCGCAGCTCGCGCCAATCGAGCATGCCACCGAGCAGGAGGATGGCAAGGATGAAGGCAACCGCCGAAAACTGGCCGGCGAGTGCGCATCCCAAGGCTGCGACCATCCCGAGCGCGCCCGGCCACCCGGGTCGCAGCGACCAGATCCAGCGCGCCGCTCCAATCACCGCGATGCCAAGAACAACGAGCACCAGCATCGTGATGATCCGCGCCGGTCCGGACGCTGACATCTCGAAGAGTGCCGGGTAGCTCGCTTCAGGGGTCTGGGCGATGTCAGTGACAAAGCCTGCCGGAAACGGCTCCGTGCCCAGCGTGCGGAACGGTATCTGCATGAAGAAGTACGCCAGCGCGACCAGGATGGCCGCGAAGGCCAGAAATCTCACGTCCCGGGCTGCGAAGGCGCCGGCGGGGCTGCGGATGAACGGCGGCAGCAGGTTGGCTGCCAGCAGGAAAATGCCGCCCTCCCAGGTGAAAAAGCCGGCGATGCTCAGGATGAGCATCGGCCAGAGCGCCCGCGCCTCGCGATCGACCGTGTAGCGGATGAAGTAGACCAGGTACCAGGCGAACACGGCCTGAAAAGGCGCGTACATGCGCCCGAAGCGCGCAATGTCCACCTCCCACGTAGATACCGCCAACACGGCCACAGCGATCAGTCCCACGGTCCGGCCATGCACCCGCACACCTAGCAGGTACACGGCGGGCAGCGCGACCAGGCTCGAGACCGCGGCAATCAGTCGCCCGGACAATTCCGCCGACATGCCGCCTGCCTGGAGCAGCGCCACCACGTACTGGAAGATCAGTCCACGGGTGTAGTAGCCGCCACAGGCGTACTCGGGCAGGCCGACCTTGAGTATGTTCTGCACCGAGCGGGCGATGTAGTACTCGTCCGCGATCAGCGGCCACGTTCCCAAGCCCTTGAATCGCGCCCAGAGCCCGAAGAGAAGCGCAGCTGCGGTGACGAGGTAGATCAGGAGTGGGGGTGACCGAGCCTCCGGCGCCGTGCCCGGCGAGGCGCCCTCTTGCGCGCTCTCAGTGTCAGCCATCACCACTTCCGACCCGCGTTCCCGGCTGCTCCGATTCGCTCGATGCCGTGGTTGCCGAGGATGGGTCCGCCGCGAAACGAATCACGCGCTCGATCTGGTAGTCCTTGATCGATCCGGCATGCGTAAAGATGATGAGTTCGCCGAGCAAGCCGAGCGCGAAGAGCTGCAAGCCCAAGACGACCAGCAGCGAGGACAACAAGAGCGCGGGGCGTTCTGCCAACCCCTGCCCGAAGAACAACCGTTCGATGACGAGCCACGTCACCAGCACGGCGCCGATTACAAATGTGATTGCGCCCACCATTCCGAAGAAGCGCAGCGGCTTCTTGGTGAAGCGCACCAGGAAGAAGACCGTGAAGATGTCGAGGAAGCTCCGGGCGTACTCGCGGGGCCCGTAGATGCCCACGAAGCGATCCTTGGGCGACTGGCGCACGTCCACCTCGCGCACCCGAAAACCCTGGCGGTCGGCGAGCACACCGAGGAAACGGTGCTGGTCCCCGTAGAGCGGAATCTCCTCGAGGACGCGGCGATCGAAGGCGCGGGCGCCGCAACCGAGGTCCTGGTATTGCAGCCGGGTGACCCACGCGAGCAGTCCGTGGAAAAGCCAGCGCCGGAAGCGCTCGAGCGGGCCACCTGCGCGCGGCCAGCGCCGCCCGAGCGCAACGTCACTCGAGCCGAGCGCCTCGACCAGCTTCACGGTGTCGCGCGCCTCGATCTGGTGGTAGGCGGGCAGCGTGACGATGCTGCCGCCGGAGGCGAGTTCGAATCCCGCCATTATGCCCGTCGCCTCGCCGAACTCGCGCGTGAGCCCGACGACGGTGAAGCGCTCGCCCTCCGCAAGCAGTTGTTTCAGGCCGGCTGCGAACGCGTCGCGCGGGCCATCGAGTACGAAGATGATCTCGTAGGTCTGGCCGAGGGCGTCGAGACCGGCCTTGTACTCGGCGTACAGTTCGCGAGCATCGCCGTGCCGGCCGCCGACGGGGACGATGACGGAAAGCTCGATTACGGTCGCGCCTTCAGTCATGACGCCGTGCTCCGGAGTCGCTCGCGGCCGCCCGCGGATTCCAGACCTTGCGCGTCAGACGCGCGAAATCCTGCTCGCGCAAATCGCCGACCTTATAGACGAGTTCGCCGAGCACGCCGCCGCACACGAGAATTACCGCCGCCATGATCAGGATCACGCCCGTGCCGGCCACTGGCATCGGCAGCGTGCCGGTGGTCGAGGCCCAACGCCAGATGGAGTGGCCGACAGCGATCGTGCCGAGCACCGCAAGCGGGGTGGCAAGCATGCTGAACCAGATCAGCGGCCGCGCGGTAAAGGAGGCGACGGTCTTGATCACCATGAGGTCGAGCAGCACCTTGTAGACGCGCGAGAGCCCGTACTTCGACTGGCCGAACTGCCGCGCGTGGTGACGGACCTTGATCTCGGCGATGCGCGGCCCCGCAATCGAGGCCATGGCCGGGATGAAGCGGTGCATTTCGGAGTACAGGGGAATCTCCTTGATCAGCGAGGCGCGGTAGGCC
>JBAVIQ010000055.1:0-1558 GCA_049687035.1 Steroidobacteraceae bacterium | reverse complement strand
GCCCATCGCCGAGCTCGAGGCGAAGATCGACGAGCTGCGCTTCGTCTCCTCCGACGCCGAGGTCAACATCGGTGAGGAAATCGCGCGCCTGCGGGCCAGGAGCCGCGCACTCACCAACAGCATCTTCGCCAACCTGACGGCGTGGCAGGTCGCACAGCTTGCGCGCCACCCGCAGCGTCCGTACACGCTCGATTACGCGGTTTCGATCTTCGACGAGTTCCAGGAACTGCACGGTGACCGCATGTATTCGGACGATCTCGCGATCGTCGGCGGCTTCGCGCGACTCGCCGGCCGGCCGGTCATGCTGATCGGTCACCAGAAGGGCCGCGACACCAAGGAAAGGGTGCGCCGCAACTACGGCATGCCGAAGCCCGAGGGTTACCGCAAGGCGCTGCGGTTGATGCAGCTCGCCGAGCGCTTCCGCATTCCGCTGATCACCCTGATCGACACCCCTGGGGCCTATCCCGGCGTCGGCTCCGAAGAGCGCAACCAGAGCGGCGCGATCGCCCGCAACCTGTTCGAGATGTCCTCGCTGCGGGTGCCCGTGATCACTGCGGTCATCGGCGAGGGCGGCTCGGGCGGCGCGCTCGCCATCGGCGTGTGCGACCGGTTGATCATGCTGCAGTACGCGATCTACTCGGTGATTTCGCCGGAAGGCTGCGCGTCCATCCTCTGGAAGAGCGCAGACAAGAAGGAAATCGCAGCTGATGCCATGGGCATTACTGCAGAGCGTCTCGACAAGCTTGGCCTGGTCGACGAAGTGCTGCGCGAGCCGCTCGGCGGCGCCCACCGCGATCCGCAGGCGATGGCGGATTCGCTCAAGGAAGCGCTCGTGCGTCATCTCGACCAGGTTGCGCAGCAGTCGGAGGACGCGCTGCTCGCGCAGCGGTACGAGCGCTTGCGCGGCCAGGGCGTCTATCGCGCGGCCAACTGAGCGGCGCCGCGCCCACCCGGGCCCGCAGCACGTGTTCACCTCTCACCGACTGGCGGCAAGCCTCGATCACGTGCTCGCTTTGGTCCCGGCGGCGCGCCACGGACATTCCCCAGGACTCTGCATCGCACTGAGCGGCGGGCTCGACTCCACGGTACTGCTCGTCGCGCTGGCGCAGATGGCGAACGCTGGCAGTCTGACCGCGAGGTTGCGGGCCATTCATGTCGATCACTCGTTGCATGCCGATTCCGCGCAGTGGGCGCGTGCGTGCCGTCACCTGGCGGACTCTCACGGTGTTGCCTGCGAGGAAGTCCGGGTGACCGTGAACCTGGACGCGGGCCAGAGTCCGGAAGCTGCAGCCCGCGAAGCTCGCTATGCCGCGCTCGCGGCCCGGCTCGAACCCGGTGAGGTGCTGCTCACCGCCCACCACGCCGACGACCAGCTCGAGACCATCCTGCTGCAGTGGTTGCGCGGAGGCGGGCTGCGCTCGATCGCGGGCATGGCTCCGCTCGGCCGCTTCGGCACGGCGGCATGGCACGCGCGGCCGCTGCTCGAGTTCACGCGCGACGAGCTGGCCGCCTGGGCCGGCACGCAGGGCCTGCGCTGGCAGGAGGACCCCTCCAACCT
>JBAVIQ010000054.1:0-2028 GCA_049687035.1 Steroidobacteraceae bacterium | reverse complement strand
CTCCGCGACATTGCGATTCGCACCATCCGCCACTTCGGGATCGTCGGCGAGTGCAACATCCAGTACGCGCTCGAGCCCGCGACCGGCGACTACCGGGTCATCGAAGTGAACGCGCGGCTCTCGCGCTCGTCGGCGCTCGCCTCCAAGGCTACCGGATACCCCCTGGCGTACGTCGCCGCAAAGATCGCGCTGGGATACACGCTTCCCCAGATCAGGAATTGCGTCACGCAGACCACCACGGCCTTCTTCGAGCCGGCGCTGGATTACATCGTCTGCAAAGTTCCGCGCTGGGACTTCGAAAAATTCCCGGGTGCCGTTCAGAGCATCGGGCCGGAGATGAAATCGGTCGGCGAAGTCATGGCCATCGGGCGCTCATTCCCTGAAGTGCTGCAGAAGGCCTTGCGCATGCTGGAGATCGGCGTCGAGGGACTGGACCAGGACGCTCTCCCGCACGACGACGTCCGTGGCGAACTCACGAATCCGTCACCGCGACGGATGCTCACGCTGGCGCGGGCTTTTCACGACGGAATGACGGTCGAGGATGCGCACGACCTGACACGGATCGATCCGTTCTTCCTCGCCGAGATCCAGCGGGCCGTGGAGATCGGCAGGCGGCTCGTCGAGCTGGGTCAGGCCGGGCCGAGTGCGGACGTGCTGCGCGAGGCGAAACTCGCTGGCTATTCAGATGCTGCAATCGCGACACGCGCTGGTCTTTCGACCGACGAAGTTCGCCGGCTGCGGCAGGCACTCGACGTGCGTCCGCACCTGGCCCGCATCGACACGCTTGCGGCCGAGTATCCAGCCGAAACGAACTACCTGTACATGACGTACGCGGCGCAGGAGAGCGAAGCGCAACCGACGTCCCGCAAGAAGATCCTGGTGCTCGGGTCCGGTTGCTACCGCATCGGTTCCAGCGTCGAGTTCGACTGGTGCTGCGTCAATGCCGTCCTCACTGCGCGCGAGCTCGGCTACGAAACCATGGTCCTGAACTGCAATCCGGAGACCGTGTCTACTGACTTCGACATTTGCGACCGGTTGATCTTCGACGAGATATCGATCGAGAGCGTTCTCGAGATCGTGGAATCGGAGCAGCCGGCCGGCGTCATCGTCTCCATGGGGGGCCAGACTCCGAACAACCTGGCCCTGAGTCTGCACCAGGCGGGTGTGCCCATTCTCGGCACTCCACCCGAGTCCGTTGACCGCGCGGAGGATCGTGGGAAGTTCTCCGCCTTGTGCGACGAAATGTCGATCGACCAGCCACGCTGGGCTGAGGCCACCGCGCTGTCTGACCTCGGCGGCATCGTCGAAAAGCTCGGCGGCTATCCGGTTCTGGTGCGACCCTCGTACGTGCTGTCCGGGGCTGCGATGCGCGTCGCGCATACGGAACCGGAACTGAAGAGCTACCTGGCCAACGCCACCGAGGTGTCGCGGGATCATCCGGTCGTGATCAGCCGGTTCGAGGTGCGGGCGCGCGAAGTGGAATTCGACGCTGTCGCGGAGAACGGAGACGTCGTCCTCTGGGCGATATCGGAGCACGTGGAGGATGCGGGCGTGCACTCCGGCGACGCGACGCTCATCCTCCCGCCGCAGCGGCTCTACTTCGAAACGATACGGCGGGTTCGCGCGATCGCCGCGCGGTTGGCGAAAGAGTTGAACGTGACCGGACCCTTCAACGTCCAGATGCTGTCGCGCAACAACGATGTCAAGGTTATCGAGTGCAATCTACGCGCGTCGAGGAGCTTTCCTTTTGTCTCCAAGGTGCTGGGGGTGAACTTCATTCGTGAAGCGACCCGTCTCATGCTCGGAGCTCCCCGGTCGCCAGGGCGGGCCCGCAATCCACTGGACCTGGATTTCGTAGGCGTCAAGGCCCCGATGTTTTCGTTCCGCCGCTTGTGGGGCGTGGATCCGATCCTGGGTGTCGAGATGGCCTCGACCGGGGAGGTGGGGTGCTTCGGCGAGGATGGCGACGAGGCCTTCCTGAAGGCCATGGTCGCCAGCGGGTTCCGGTTGCCGCGGAAAGGCGTGCTG
>JBAVIQ010000053.1:0-4384 GCA_049687035.1 Steroidobacteraceae bacterium | reverse complement strand
GCATCGAGGACGCGCTGGTGCCGATCATGACGGGCGTCGTCAGAATGCTGGCACTGATGGATTGATTCTTCGCTGCATTGCCTATTGCGAGGCTCCGGCATTTACATTAGGGTGGACTAATACATTGGCAACGGCATCGTGCTGCGGCGCGTCAGCCGTCAGCGGAGCACGGAGCATGACGAAGAAGCTGATCATCGTGATGGCGAACACCGACCCTCGCAACGGCGAAGAACTCGGCGCGCCGCTCTTCCAGGCGACCGTCGCCGCGGCGATGGAATACGAAGTCGACGTGATCTGCACGGCGACGTCGGGCCGCCTGATGAAGAAAGGCGTGGCGGCGTCGCTCGTCGTCAAGGAAGGTTCGCCGAAGACCGTGTACGACTTCATCAAGGATGCGGCGGACGCGGGCGTGAAGTTCTACTGCTGCTCGCCGAACCTCGACCTGTTCGACATGACCAAGGACGACCTGATCCCGGAGTGCGTCGGAATCATCGGCGGAGCGCACCTGATCGAGGAAGTGATGGAAGGGGACTGCAAGGTCCTGACGTACTGAAGTCGCAGTAGCGGCGGCTCGGGAGGGGACATGGAACACGCGGGCACGCGCGTACAGGAGTTCATCGGCGACCCGGTCTCGGACACGCCGCCGGTCGACCGTAAGCAGCTCGAGGCGATCTTTTCCGACATCCAGTCGGACATGCGCTTCGACCACGAGCTGAACGGCTGCCTCAACTGCGGCATCTGCACGGCCACCTGCCCTTCCGCGCATTACTACGATTACAGCCCGCGCGAAATCGTCCAGCTGCTGTGGACGGAGAACCTCGAGGGCATCTACGACGCCATGCAGGAGAAGATCTGGGCCTGCGCCCAGTGCTACACCTGCGCCGCGCGCTGTCCCTTCGGCAACTCGCCGGGCGGCCTCGTCATGGTCATGCGCGAAGTCGCGATCAAGCACGGCATGGAATCGGCCAAGAACGTGCTGCGGCCGTTCAGCCGCGTGATGCTCAAGCTGATCTCGACGGGCAACCAGCTCGCGCCGGACATGATCAACAAGGAAGGCTTCCCCGACTGGGGGCCGAACATCTCCAAGGTGGACGCGCCGCTCGCGCTCCTGCGCAAGGCGATCCCCATGCCCACGCTGCACACGACCAAGACGGCCTGGGAAGTGAATCTCAAGACGTCCGTCGAGCTCTACACCATCTGGGAAGAGACGGGCGTGCTTGGCAGCCTTAAGACGATCGACATGAACCTGCATGACGTCATCGCCGACATCATGGAGGAGAAGCGCGACGAGCTCGAGGAATGGCTCGAGGAACAGGCAGAGGACTAGCAGGCCACGCACCTGCAGCAATGACCCTGATGCAGACACGCTCGGGAGGAGACGGACCATGACGACGGATAGCAAGACTCCAGGTGAACGTTTCACGGGCCACGGCCCCGAATGGCGCGAAGTGAAGCTCTCGCGCAGGGACGCGAACACAGCCACGGCCTGGGTCGAGCAGGTCATCGACAAGCGCTCGATGCTGACGCAGAAGGACCGCGTGGAGGACGTGCGCGACCTCATGTGGCAGCTCGAAAAGGAAGGCGAGATCGTCGTCCACCGCGTGAGCGACGAGCACAAGCCCGTGATGGTCAAGACGCTGTACGGCTGGGACAAGAAGATCCCGACCACCCGGCTCTGGCACCACAAGTCCTGCGGCCAGTGCGGCAACATTCCCGGCTACCCGGCCTCGCTGCTCTGGCTCATGAACAAGATGGGCATCGAGTACCTCGACGAGACGGACCAGACCTCGTGCACCGCATGGAACTACCACGGCTCGGGCATCGGCAACATCGAGAGCCTGGCGGCCGTCTTCCTGCGCAACTTCCACCAGGCCTACGTCGCCGCCAAGGCGCAGGGATTGCCGGCGAGTTACTACTACCCGCTGGTGCACTGCGGCACCTCCTTCGGCAACTACAAGGAAGTCCGTGGCTACCTGCTGCGCTCGGCGAAGCTGCGCGAGAGCGTGACGAAGATCCTGGGCAAGCTCGGCCGACTGGTCGACGGTAAGCTCCTCATTCCCGAAGAGGTCGTGCACTACTCCGAGTGGCTGCACGTGATGCGCGGCCAGGTCGCGAATCACCAGGAGATCGACTGCAGCCACATCCGCGCCACGATCCATCCCGCGTGCCACGTCTACAAGATGGTGCCGGAGGACGTGGTCTACGACGACGACGTGCTCGACGGCAACCGGGTTGCCGTGTCCACCGGCATCATGCAGTCGCTCGGTACCCAGGTCATCGACTACAGCACCTGGTACGACTGCTGCGGCTTCGGCTTCCGTCACATCATCTCGGAGCGCGAGTTCACGCGGTCGTTTGCCATCGACCGCAAGCTCCGTGTGGCGCAGGACGAGGCGCACGCCGACGTCATGATCGGCCACGACACGGGTTGCATCACGACGCTCGACAAGAACCAGTGGATCGGCCAGGCCACCGGTAAGCCGGTCGACGTGCCGGTGCTGGCCGACTGCCAGTTCGCAGCCCTGGTGTGCGGCGCGCATCCGTACAAGATCGTGCAGTCGCACTGGCACGCCTCGTCCACCGAGACCCTGATGGAAAAAATCGGCATCGACTGGCGCGCCAGGAAGGCCGAGTTCGAGGCCTACCTCAAGGAAGTGGCGGCCGGCCGGATTGAATCCCTCTATGACCCGCGGCGGATGATCACCTCGGGCCCAGGCTACAAGCGGATCGAAGCAGCAAAATGAACAAGCCAATCCTGATCGTCGGGGGCGGGCCGGCGGGCCTCGCGGCCGCGCATGCGCTCGCGCGTGTCGGGCAGACCAGCGTGCTGGTGGAGAAGGACGATCGCCTCGGCGGTGCGCCGATTCTCTCCGGTTACGCCAAGCTGGTCCCGTCGGGCGAGTGGGCCCGTGATGCGATTGGCGGTATGGTCGAGCGCGTGCGCGGCGACCCGCTCGTCGACGTGCAGACGAGCGCACGAGTGGAGTCTTTTGCGGGCCAGCCCGGCGCCTTCAGCGCCCGGCTCAGCAACGGCGCCAACGTCGATGCGGCTGCCGCGATCCTGTGCACCGGCTTCACGCATTTCGACTCGGTGAACAAGCCCGAGTGGGGCTTCGGCACCTTCCCGGACGTGGTCACGACCACGCAGGTCGAACAGATGATTTCCTCCGGCAAGGGCGTGCGCTGCCCCTCGGACGGCCGCAAGCCGAAGCGCGTGGCAATCCTGCTGTGCGTGGGCTCACGTGACCGCCAGATCGGCCGCGAGTGGTGTTCGAAAATCTGCTGCACCGTGTCGGCGAACATGGCGATGGAGATCCGGGAGGAACTCCCCGACTGCCACGTTTACATCTATTACATGGACATCCGCACCTTCGGCCTGTACGAGACCAAGTACTACTGGCGCAGCCAGGAGGAATTCAAGGTCAAGTACATCAAGGCGCGCATTGCCGAGGTGACCTCCGACGGCGAGAAACTCGTGGTCAAGGGCGAGGACACGCTCGTCAAGCGTCCGATCACGATCCCGTTCGACATGGTGGTCCACGCAATCGGCATGGACCCGAACGTGGACAACAAGTCGATCGCCTCGACGTTCGGCATCGACCTCGAGCCTCACGGCTACGTTGCGCGCGGCAACGCCTACGGCAATACGGCCGAAACCTCGCGTGCTGGCGTGTTCGTCGCCGGAGCCGCGTGCGGCCCGGAAACGATCGACGATTCCATCGCGCAAGGCCATGCGGCCGCACTGGCGGCGCTCGGCTTACTGCAGCCGGCGCGCGCGCGCGCCTGAGGACGGCCGGCGCAATGTTCGGCCGTTCATCCCGCGCGAGCGTTCCGGTGGTGCCGGCAGGGCCGCACCTCGATCTGAGCGGACCGCGCCTGCGACGGGCGTTCGCGACCCTCGTGCAGGGCGCCGAGGCACACGGCGGCGTCGAGCGCTACGTGGACGCGCTGAAGCTCAAGCAGACCCTTTTCCGCGAAGCGCTCCTCTCCCAGGATGGGCAGCGTGCAAGGCAGATCGAAGCGGCTGCATTCATGCCGCTTTGCGCATTCCTGCCAACCGTGCGGCGGCGGATCGTGCCTTGGTTCGCGGAGCCCCTGTTCAGCGGATTGCGCAGTGCGATCGCAACCTTGCTCGAGCCGGCCGACGATACGTCCGGGACGGATGCGCGAATCCGGGCGTTCTGCGCCAGCTTCCCCCAGGACGACGCCCACCGCTGGGCGCGCGACCTCGCGGCCGAGTTGCTGCACAACAGCGATCCTGAGCGCTATCCACTGATGACCCGCTGGGTCTGGGATGCCGGCACCAACACCGGCGTGCTGCGTGAGATCTGGCACGGCCCCGACGTCGACCACGTCACGATTGCCGCACGCGACGATCACGCGA
>JBAVIQ010000052.1:0-6292 GCA_049687035.1 Steroidobacteraceae bacterium | reverse complement strand
CTTTCTACGTGATGCACCCCGGCTGGGCGGACACGGACGGCGTGAAGCGTTCGCTGCCGCGTTTTCGCAAGATCCTGCGGCCGATCCTGCGCGATGAAGCGTCGGGTGCCGACACGGCGCTCTGGCTGGCCGGGACTCGTCCGCCGCAGCCCGAGCACGAACTCGTGTGGTTCGATCGTGCGATCCGTCCCGCGCACGTCTACGAGCGGACGCGCACGACCAGGGACACCCCACAATCGCTCGTGGCGTATCTCGAGTCCGAACTCGCGCGTCAGCCGACCGCGCGCGCCTGAGGCCAGAGCTGCTCGCCGGGGAACCACGACGCGTGGAACCCGGCAGCGACCCGGCCGGGGAGCCGCACGCGGGCGAGAGGCCCCGCCGTGATCCGCCTGGCGTCGAAGATCCATGCCTCCGAACGATAATCGTGGATGTTCGTGGCCAGCGTGATGGCGTAGCCGCTGTCCTCGTCGCCGCCGCGCGTGCTCGGCGCGAACGGCGCCTCGCTCGGGAACCAGCCGGCGGGATAGTTGTAGGTTTCGCTCGTGCCCTGGTCGTGGTCGTACTTCACCAGTCCTTCGAACGCGAGCGTCTGCAGGTCGGTCGGGATCAGCTGGTGGTACGAGTAGCGCGTGTGGACGCCGTACTTCTCGGCGTCGGGCAGGCAGAACTCGGTGTTGAGATCCGAGAGCTGCTGTTCGCTCTTTTCGCCCGTCTTGAGGTTCATGCGCCAGCGACGCAAGTGCCCCTTGAAGCGCAGGTAGGCGAGCATCGACGCGAGGGGGCCTTCCTGCGGGTTGCGGCGGATGGTGGGGTCGGGCTGGAAGCAGCCGTCCATCGTGATCCAGTCCCCGTCCTCCCAGGCGTTGACCATGTGCAGCACGTAGCCCGGCTCGAATTCGAACCAGCGCACCTGCTCCTGCGTGCCGTAACGCGGGATCACGCCGAAACGCGTCGGCAGGTCGCGCTTGAACTGCACGACTCGGTGACCCGTGCGCTTCAGCACATCGAGGTCGTGGAACAGCGGGAAGTCGTGCAGGATCGTGTAGTTCGGCGTGATCGTCGTGTCGTGCGGCAGGCGCGGACCGGGCAGGTCGATGCGGGCGCGGTGCTTGACCTTGCCGTCGGCCGAGATCACGTAGTACGTGAGCCAGGGCTGGAAATCGGCATAGCCGTAGTTGATGAACTCGCCGGTGCGCGGATCGGTCTTGCCGTGCGCGTTCATCGGCGTGTCGAGGCCGCCCGCGAAATCCTGCTCGCCTTCGGTTTCGAGCGTCAGCGGGTCGAGGGCGTAGACGCGGCCGGCGTTGTACCAGGCCGAGAGAATCCTGCCGTTGTGGAAGTTCAGCGTCGTGTTCGACGTGTCCTTGCAGTAGTCGGGATTCATCGACTCGATTTCGTGCCCGGCGACGCGGGAGAGGTCGTAAGGACCCATGATGCCCGACAGTTCAACCTTGCCGCGCTCGATCTCGTCGTGCAGTGCGCGCGTCTGCACCCACTTGCGGATGTAGCTCGCGCGGCCGTCGCGGAAATACACGCCGTGCACCATGCCGTCGCCGTCAAACCAGTGGTAGTCGCCGCGCGGCTTGAACACCGGGTTCGGGCCGTTGCGCACGTACGCGCCGTAGAGGTCCGCGGGAATCTCGCCTTCGCTCACCTCGAGGTCGACGGCGGTGATCTCGGACACGACGGGCGTGTAGGGACCATGCAGGTAGGGGTTGTCGATGCCGTCGACCCACGTCGGTCGATCCGGCGGATCCTGCGTGGTGATATCCGTGTACTTGCGCATCGTGCGTTTCCTCTGGAAAGTCGCTGTCGACCGGGCCCGGTACCAGAGTACTATAGTGCAAGTCATAGGGGGGGTGTGAAGTGTCGAATTTCGCCACCGGCAGCCGGGCCGAGCGCCTGCGGGCCCTGACAGGGGGAATGCGGCTGCCGCTGATTGCCGCACCGATGTTCCTGGTTTCGGGCCCGGGCCTGGTCCTGGCAGCCTGCCGGGCGGGCATCGCGGCCGCGTTTCCGACTCCCAACGCCCGTTCGATCGTCATTCTCGAAGAGTGGTTGCAGCAAGTCGTGGCAGGTCATGCCGAGGCGTGCAGGGCAACACCCGGCAAGGTCGGTCCCTGGGCGCTGAACCTCGTCATGCACAGTTCCTACGACCGCCTGGGCCCCGAACTCGAACTGGTCGACCGCTATCAACCCCCGCTCGTCATCACGGCACTCGGCAGTCCGGTACAGGCCGTGGAACACGTCCATGCCTACGGTGGGACGGTGTTCGCCGACGTCAGCAGCCTGGCTTTCGCCCGCAAGGCCGCGGCAGCGGGGGCCGACGGCCTGGTGCTGGTCAGCGCGGGTGCGGGCGGTCACACCGGCAAAGTCTCGCCGTTCGCGTTCGTCCAGGCCGTGCGCGTGTTCTACGACGGCATCATCGTCCTTGGCGGCAGCATCGGTCATGGCGGCGCGGTGCGCGCCGCCGAACTGCTCGGTGCCGACCTGGCCTACGCCGGCACGCCATTCATCTGCGCCGAAGAGAGCCTCGCTGCGAAGGAGTACCGCGACATGGTGGTGCGCGCGTCGTTCGAGGACCTCGTGATGACGAAGACGTTCACCGGTGCGGACGCGTGGTACCTGCGCGAGAGCATCGTGGCCGCCGGCCTCGATCCGGATGCACTGGTCGGCAAGGACAAGATGGATTGGACCAATTCCGAAGGCCAGCTCAAGGCCTGGAAAAACATCTGGTCGGCGGGGCAGGGCGTCGACCACATCCGTGCCGTCGAACCGACCGCGGCGATCGTCGACCGTTACGCCGCTGAATACGCCGAGGCCCTGCGCAAGCCTGCGTTCGGCCGAGGTCCGTGATGAAGAACTTCGAGCGCAAACGGCTGGTGGGCAGCTGGCAACTGCAGCGCTGGTTCATCACTTACGAGGACGGTTCCGTCACCGACCCGCTGGGTCCCGGCGCAATCGGGCTGCTGGTATACACGCCGGACGGCTGGATGAGCGCCGCGATGATGGCGGCGGGACGACCGCGCCTGTCGCGCGGCAACCCGCGTGCGGCACCCGAGGTCGAGCGGGCGGCGGCCTTCGATACGTTCTTTGGCTACTGCTGCCGCTGGCGCATCGTCGGCCAGGCCGTGGAGCATCATGTCACGATCTCGCACAACCCGGCGCTGGTCGGGACAGTGCAGACACGCAAGATCCAGATGCGTGGCCGGACGTTGACGCTCTCGGCCGAGGAAGCGGTGCCCGGCGGGTTGCGAGTGCACCGGTTGCAGTGGCGACCGGCAAAGGCGCAACAATCTGCGCTGGGTGCCTTGCGCAGGAAATCCGCCGGTACGGCAGGCAAGAAGACCGGCAGGAAGTCCGCTGGCAGCAAGAGGGCGGCGAGGAAATCGACATGAGCAGAGCCGCGCTCGAGCTGTTCGACAAGCATGCAGCCTCGCTGCGTGCCGCCGGATTGGCCTGTCGCGAGCGCAGCTACTTCACGCTGTTCCCGGAAACGCCGGATCGGCATCGCGGCGGCGCTGCGGCATCCGAGGCGGGCGTTTCCGTATTTCACGCGCAGCTCGGGCGGCCTTTCGAACTCGATCAGCCCGGCACCGCGGGCCGCATCAGCGGAGAAGTTTCTCCGTACACGCTCGAGCCCCTGGGCATCGATTACCCGCGCGCCGACATCGACACCCTGTTTATTGCTGCGCGTTCGGCGATGCCGGCGTGGGCGGCCGCGACGCCGCAGGCGCGGCTCGGCGTCTGCATGGAAGTCGTCGATCGGTTGTACGAGAACGTGTTTGAGACGGCGCAAGCCGTGATGCACACGGCCGGCCAGAGTGGCCCCATGAGTTACGCGGGGAGTGGCACGAACGCGCTCGACCGCGGCGTCGAGGCAATCGCGTATGCGCAGGCCGCGATGTCGGACGTGCCAGCCGAGGCACTGTGGGAGCGGCGCTTCGGCTCGACGACGATCCGTCTGCGCAAGCGTTATCAGCTGGTCCCGCGTGGCGTCGCCGTGTGCTTTGCCTGCGCCACGTTCCCGACCTGGAACGCGTACCCGGCGATGCTTGCGAGCCTCGCGACCGGTAATCCGGTGATCGTAAAGCCGCACCCGACCGCGATCCTGCCGATGGCGCTGGCCGTGCGCACGTTCCGCGAAGTGATCGCGAGTGCCGGATTCTCGCCCAACCTCGTCACGCTCTGTCTCGACACGGTCGAGGCTCCGGTCGGCAAGGTGCTGGTCAAGCATCCGCAGACCGCGATCATCGATTTCACGGGCAGTGCACGCTTTGGTTCGTGGGTCGAGGGGAATGCTCACCCTGCGCTTTGCTATTCGGAAACGTCGGGCGTGAACACGGTCGTCGTGGAATCCATGGACCAGCTCGAGCCGGTGATCAAGAGTCTCGCCACGACGATGAGCCTGTTCTCGGCGCAGATGTGCACGTCGCCACAGAACATCTACGTGCCGCGCGACGGGATTCGTCATGCCGGTGGTCGCGTCGGTGCGGATGAGTTCGGTTCGCTGCTGGCGCGGGCGATGGCTTCGATTGCGGCAGACCCGAAGCGCGCTGCGCCGATCATGGCGGCGATCCAGTCTTCATCCACGCCAGCGCTCATCGATCAGATGGCCGAGGAGGGGGCGCGTCGCGGCAAGGTCCTGCTTGCCTCGTCCCCGTATGTGCACCCTGAATTTGCACGGGCTCGCACGCGTACCCCGCTGTTGCTCAGCATCGATGCCGGCGCCAGGGACCTGTACGGTGAAGAGCGCTTCGGGCCGATCGGCTTCGTAATTACGACCGACGACCGCAATGCCGCGCTCGCCGAGGCCGCCGCAGACGCCCGCGCCGGAGGCGGAATCACCGCGTTCGTGTACTCCACGGACGAGCAGTACACGGAGCGCGCCGTCACAGCGTACTCGGCGGCGGGCGCGCAGCTCACCTGCAACCTCACCGGACCGATGCCGCTCAACTTCGCCGCGGCGTACAGCGATTACCACGTCACGGGACTCAACCCGGCAGGCAACGCCACGCTGACGGACCTTGCGTTCGTCGCCTCCCGGTTTCGCATCACGCAATCGCGGATGCCCGCGATCTGAGGAGACTGCGGCGCGAATAGGATTCAGTACGTCGCGTTCTCGTCCCAGATCCGGTTCCACAACCAGGGCAGTGCGGTGACGGGTGGGCGTTCACTCGGAATCTGCAGGTTCGGCACGGCGCTGCTGCCCTTCGTGCCGTGTTCGGCGACTACGAACGAAAACACGAACCACGGCGTCTGGCCCATGCGCAGGTCGGTCATGACGATGGGTTGAGTCGCCTCATCGTTGTCGACAGGCGCCGCCTGCGCCGTCGTCACCGCTCCAAGCAACTGGCTGACCGTGCCTGGTGCGCCAGCGACGACGCGAAGATCGCGGTTCGCCAGATGCACCGAGTAGAAGCCTTTCGAAAACCAGGCGAGTCGCCGCACGGTCCAATCGTTGTGCAGTGGATCGAGCAGCCTCGGGTTGCTCGCGTGCCGTGCCAGCCGGATGCGCTCGCTTTGGTCGAAGAGCGACCGAAAGCCTTCGTGATACCCATCCTCATCCATCACGACGACTCGCCACAACAGGCTGTTGAGCGGGGCAGGGGTGACCAGCACGCGTTGGTTCGCCAGCGGCGTCGCTGCGATGGAACGCTGCACTTCGCCTGTGACGTGCGCCTGCGCTGCGACCGTCCAGCCCAGGTACAGCGTGCTGGCGACGAGTCCCGTGCGATTCCAGTGCAGCCCGCGGTCCGGCGCCGCCTGCCGCAAACGCAACCACGCCAGCAGGCCGACGATCATCGGCACCGTGAACAGGGGGTCGATGATAAAGACGCTGCCGACCCCGACGGGGTAATCCGAAAACGGCAGCAGCAGTTGCGTGCCGTACACGGTGAAGGCGTCGAGCAAGGGGTGCGTGACGAGCGACAGCCAGGCGAGCAGCAGCCATTCGCGGTACGACGCCTCCAGCCGACGGTTCAGGCGCGCGACCAACCAGGCGATGGCGGGTGCCGCCAGCGTCAGCCAGAAGAGCGCATGCGTCCCGGCGCGATGAAAGGTGAAGTCCCGGACCGGGCTGCCGTGGGCAATGAGCACGTCCAGGTCGGGCAGGGTGTTGCAGACCGCCCCGACCAGGGCAGCCCGCAGCCCGGCCTTGCGGCCGAGGACGGCGGTACCGACGGCGGCGCCGAGGACGATGTGGGTGAGGGAGTCCAAGATAAGGGGATAGGGGATAGGGGATAGGGGTTGGTCGGAAGTGCCCAGTTGGCGGGAACAGACGAGTTACGAC
>JBAVIQ010000051.1:0-2564 GCA_049687035.1 Steroidobacteraceae bacterium | reverse complement strand
ACGTTACTCCTTTCCGACTTCTATCCGTCGATTGCCTGCTGAGCCTATCTCGGCCAACCGAGCCAGCGCAACGCTCTCAGCAGGCTGCTGAAGATGGTGGGGTGTGGTTCGAGACTGTATCGACGCTGCATTGGATTGACGACGGAGCTGGCATCGTGAACGCAAAGGTCGATCGGATCGTTGCTCCGCGAGTCGAACTTCCTGCTCTTCGCTTATCATCGGCACCCTCCACCGACATCTATGTCCTGTGGCCGGGCACGACCGACCGATGCGCAACCCACCGACGGTCTTGCGTCAGCCGAGAAACTGCTCGATGCGCTTGCACCGCGTCCGCGGCCTCATGCGAGGCAGTTCAAAGGTTCGATGCGAAGCTGGAGATTTGACGCAGTTGACGCTAGGCCGCGCGCTTCCCGCGCGTGGCGTCGGGCTGTGACCTTTCCTGCACCTGGTCCCTGAGGAAGCCGTTCGCCGGCTTCCACTCGACCGACTCGAGCTTGCGGCGCAGTGCTTCGCTCTCGCCACTTTCGACGAGACGAGCCTTCGTTGGCACCTTGAGGCTGTCGTCACCGAACAAGCTGAAAATCATCCGTCGCACTTCCGTTGCGAACCATCCGATGTGTGAATTGTGTCACACACCGGACGCCCGGTTGGATGGTTGGTGACATAAGCGACGCTTCTTTGTGTCGTCGTCCGGCGAAGTCGCGGCCACCTAGTCGGCGAGATACCCGCTCTTTCTCGCCGCATCGATCGTGAACCTGCGAGCCAGGCGGCGCGAGAGCCGCATGGCATTGAAGCCGAGTTTCGCCCCCGGTCCCGTAAACAGGAAAATCTCGTCCGTTGCGACGACACGCACGACATCCGCCGCCACCACGCTGGGGTCGCACCCCTCATCCGCGTAGTACTTCTGCAGCTTCTTGATCTGCGCCTCAGTCATGCCCGAGGCAGTTGGGCTGACGTGGACGATGGCCGTGTTGACGATGCCGGGACACACCACGAGCACCGAGATGGCCGTCTCGTGCAGTTCCTGCGCCAGCACCTCGGACAGCCCCACCACGGCATGTTTCGATGCTGCGTACGCCGACATGTTCGGCAGCGGCGAGAAGCCCGCGGCCGACGCGATGTTGACGATCTTGCGCGAACCACCAGCCGTGCGCATCGCCGGCAGGAACGCGCGAATGCAGTGCACGATCCCGAGCACGTTGATGTCGTAGATGCGCCGCCACTCCGCGAGCGGCGTCTGCTCGAAACCGCCGAGGAACGCGACGCCGGCGTTGTTGACGAGCACGTCGACCGGACCGACAGCCTGGTGCACGGCCGTCGCGAACTCCGCAACGGACGCTTCGCTCGCCACATCGCACGCCCGCGCAAAGCACTGGGCGCCTGTCGCGGCGATTTCGGCGCGGACCTGCTCCAGTGCCGCAGCGTTGATGTCCGAGATGACGATGTTCGCGCCGCGCTGCGAGAATGCCCGCGCGCACTCGAGTCCGATGCCCGAAGCGGCACCCGTGACGAGCACCACCTTGCCTTTCAGGTTTCTCATGCGGCGGGTCCGTTATAGACTTCGAAGAAGCGCGCGATGCCCGACGTGTGCACGGCCAGGTTGGCTTCCTTGCTGGTGCGCACGCAAACAAGGGTTGGCCCGGCTCCGCCCTTGGCACGCATGAGTGCCGCCGGCAGCGCATCGATCGAGTCGACGTACTCGCCGTGACAGCCGAGACCCTCGGCGACCTTGTCCCAGCGAACCTCGCCCATGCCGGTGCCGAACGTCTTGCCCCAGCGCGCCATCTCGTTGGGGATCTCCATGGTCCACTCGGACTCGGCCATCACCACGAACGTGATCTTGAGGCCCTCGCGCGCCGCGGTCTGCAGCTCCATCGCGTTGAACCCTGCCGCGCCATCGCCGGTGACGCACACGACCTCACGCGCAGGGGCGCCGATCTTGGCGCCGATCGCCGACGGGATGCCGGTGCCCAGCATGCCCAGCTCCAGGATGCCGTGGTACGAATTGGGCTGCGTGGAGGGCAACGCCATGGCCGCCCACAGCGAGGTCATGCCGCCGTCCGTGCAGTACACCGCATCGCTGCCAAACACGGCACCGACTGTGCCGATCGCGTGGGCAGGATGGATGCCGGGGCCGGACCAGGCGGCGACTGATTCTCCGAGGGCTTTCACCCAGGCGTCGTGGCTGGTGCGCTGCGTTGCGACGTCCTTGCGACCGTGACTCGCAATCGCGCGGCTCCGCAGCCGGGTGGCCAGCCCTTCGAGCGTGGCCCGCGCATCGGCGACCATGCCAAGTGCGACGGGGCGCGAGACGCCGATGTGGCGCGGGTCGATGTCGACCTGGATGACGCGGCACCTGGCCGGATCGCCCCAGTACTTGTCGAACGGGACGTCGAGGTTGCCGACGCGCGAGCCGACGACCAGCATCACCTCCGCGTTGCGGCGCAGCTCGTCTGCCGCGGGACTCTGCGAATTGAAATACAGCGGATGGTCGTGGGGCACGACGCTGCGACCGGCCATCGACGGGATCACGGGGCACTTGAGCCGGTCGACCAGCCCGAGCA
>JBAVIQ010000050.1:0-15123 GCA_049687035.1 Steroidobacteraceae bacterium | reverse complement strand
TGCGGCGCTGGCCACGGAGTTCGGGCTGCGCGTTCCGGTGCTCGCGATCGCCGGTCGAGTTGCCTGCGAAGGCCGTTACGATCGTGACAAGGTCGCGGCAGCGCTCGGGCTATAATCGCGGGTTTTGACGCGCCCGAACCGCGGGTTGCGCCGGACGACCTGGGCCCCGATGAAACTGATCCGCAACTTTTCCATCATCGCGCACATCGACCACGGCAAGTCGACGCTCGCCGACCGTTTCATCCAGATCTGCGGCGGTCTGCAGGACCGCGAGATGCAGGCGCAGGTGCTCGACTCGATGGACCTCGAGCGCGAGCGCGGCATCACGATCAAGGCGCAGAGCGTTTCGCTGCGCTACCTGGCGCGCGACGGCGAGACCTACCAGCTGAACATGATCGACACGCCCGGACACGTCGACTTCTCGTACGAAGTGTCGCGCTCGCTCGCGGCGTGCGAAGGCGCGCTGCTCGTCGTCGACGCGGCGCAGGGGGTCGAAGCACAGAGCGTCGCCAACTGCTACACCGCCCTCGAGCAGGGTCTCGAAGTCGTGCCCGTGCTCAACAAGATCGACCTGCCCTCGGCCGACCCCGCAAAGGTCATCAAGGAGATCGAAGAGATCATCGGCATCGAGGCCGAGGACGCCGTGCGCGTCAGCGCCAAGACCGGCGAAAACGTCGATGACCTGCTCGAGGAACTCGTGCGGCGCGTGCCGCCGCCCAAGGGCGACCCCGACGGCCCGCTGCAGGCGCTCATCATCGACTCGTGGTACGACAGCTACGTCGGCGTCGTGTCGCTCGTGCGCGTCGTGAACGGCTCGATCCGCACCGGCCAGAAGATCAGGGTGTGGACCACGGGCCGCGCGCACCAGGTGGACAAGCTCGGGCGGTTCACGCCGAAGTCGCTGGTGGCCGACGCGCTCTACACGGGCGAGGTCGGTTTCGTCATCGCCGGCATCAAGGAAATCGACGGCGCACCCGTTGGCGACACCATCACGCTCGACAATCGCCCGTGCAGCGAGCCGCTGCCGGGCTTCAAGACGATCAAGCCGCGCGTTTTCGCCGGCCTGTTCCCGGTGAGCAGTGACGACTACGAGGCCTTCCGCGACGCACTGCAGAAGCTGAAGCTCAACGATTCCGCGCTGAACTACGAGCCCGAAGTCTCCACGGCGCTCGGCTTCGGCTTCCGCTGCGGTTTCCTCGGCCTGCTGCACATGGACATCGTGCAGGAGCGGCTCGAGCGCGAGTACGAGCTCTCGCTCGTCACCAGCGCGCCGACCGTGGTCTACGAAGTGCTGACGACCGACGGCGAGATCGTCAGCGTCGACAACCCGGCCAAGCTGCCGCCGGTCGACAAGATCAAGGAACTGCGCGAGCCGATGATCGTCGCCAACATCCTGCTGCCGCCGGACTACGTCGGTCCGGTGATGAAGCTGTGCCTCGACAAGCGCGGCGTGCAGAAGAAGCTGCTGTACCTCGGCAACCAGGTGTCGATGCAGTGGGAACTGCCGCTCGCCGAAGTCGTGCTCGACTTCTTCGATCGCCTGAAGAGCTGCAGCCGTGGCTACGCCTCGTTCGATTACGAGTTCGACCGCTTCCAGGCTGCGCCGCTGGTGCGGCTCGACATCCTGATCAACGAAGACAAGGTCGACGCGCTCTCGATCATCAGCCACCGCGACACTGCCTATCAGCGGGGCCGCGAACTGGTCGACAAGATGCAGGAGCTGATCCCGCGGCAGATGTTCGAGGTGGCCATCCAGGCCGCCATCGGCGCGCACGTCATCGCGCGCTCGACCGTCAAGGCGCTGCGCAAGAACGTCCTGGCGAAATGCTATGGCGGCGACCTTTCGCGCAAGCGCAAGCTCCTCGAGAAGCAGAAAGAGGGCAAGAAGCGCATGAAGAGCATCGGTCAGGTGGAAATCCCGCAGGAGGCTTTCCTGGCCGTGCTGCAGGTGGGACGCAAGGAGTGATTTTCACTCCCGCTCGCACAATGTGATGCAAAGCATTGATTCCGCGAGATAATTAACCAATACTCCGCCCCGTTCCAAGAGGTGTCGCTTGGTCTTCGACTTTTCTTTCTTCCTGGTTGTCGCTGCGCTGGTCACCGGGGTGGTCTGGTTGGTCGACGCCCGAGTGTTCCGCCCGCGACGCCAGCGCGGGACAGGCAGCGCTGTCGGCGGCCCGCCCGAGCCCATCCTGGTCGAGTACGCGCGGTCGTTCTTCCCGATCATCCTGCTCGTGCTGGTGATCCGGTCGTTCCTCTACGAGCCGTTCCGCATCCCGTCCGACTCGATGATGCCGACGCTGCTCGACGGCGACTTCATCTTCGTGAACAAGTTCACGTACGGCCTGCGCCTGCCGGTGGCCAACCTCGAGATCGTGCCGCTGGGTGAGCCGTCGCGCGGCGACGTCGTGGTGTTCCGCCTGCCGTCGGATCCGGCAACCAACTACATCAAGCGGCTGGTCGGCCTGCCGGGCGATCACGTGGTGGTGCGCGAGAAGCGCGTCTGGATCAACGACCAGCTGCAGGACGTCACGCTCGACGGCTACTCCGAGCCGTACGGCAGCACGCCCCGGGCGCAGATCGGTATCGAACACCTGGGCACGGTCGAACACCGCACGCTCTATATCGGCGAGCGTCCCTCCATGGACTTCGACGACGTGGTGCCGGCGGGCCACTATTTCTTCATGGGCGACAACCGGGACAACAGCCGCGACAGCCGGTTCCCGGAAGTCGGCTATGTGCCGGCCGACAACGTGGTCGGCAGGGCCGTCCGCATCTGGCTGAACTGGAAATTGCCGAGCGCGCCCCTGTGGGACCGCATCGGCAAGGCCATCCATTGAACTCACAAGGGAGACCCGTGATGAGACAACGTGAACGCGGTGCAACTTTTCTCGGCATCGTCATTATCCTGCTGATCCTCGGCTCGGCGCTGTATGCCGGCATCCGGCTCATGCCGGTGTACCTCGAGTACACCAAGGTCGCGCGCGCGCTCGAGCAGGTGCGTGATGAACACGCCGCCATCGACACCAACCCGACGCTCATCCGCCGCTCGCTCGAGCGCCGCTGGGACGTCGAGGACATCAGCAGCATCGGCTGGAAAGAGATCAAGATCGACAAGACCGCCGAAGGCTACGACATGAACGCGTCCTACGAGGCCGAGCGGCCGTTCGTTGCGAACGTGTACCTGCTGGTCAAGTTCGACAAGACGGTCTCCGTCCCACAGTGACGGCAGGCCTTGCTGAACGCCGATGAATGGTCCGCGCGGCGGCTCGGGTATCGCTTTCGTGATCCCGGGCTGCTCGAGGCAGCGTTGACCCACCGCAGCGCCAGCCGGACCAACTACGAGCGCCTCGAATTCCTCGGTGACTCGGTCCTCAACTTCGCGATCGCGCTGCTCGCGTTCCGCACGTTCCCGGAAGCTCCCGAAGGCGACCTCAGCCGGTTCCGGGCAGCGCTGGTGAGCAGTCCGACGCTCGCCGCGATCGGCGGTGAGCTCGAGCTCGGCGAGCAGTTGCGACTCGGCAGCGGCGAACTGAAGTCGGGCGGCTTCCGCCGCGATTCCATCCTGGCGGACAGTCTCGAAGCGATTCTCGGCGCGATTTACCTCGACGGTGGCATCGAGGCCGCCCGTGACGTGGTGCACCGGCTGCTCGGCGAGCGCCTGCGGGAACTGCCCTCAGCCGAGACTCTCAAGGATCCCAAGACGCGATTGCAGGAAGAACTGCAGTCACGCGGACTCGCGCTGCCGAAATACGCGCTGGAAGAGGTGGGTGGCGAACCGCACGAACAATGGTTCGTCGCGAGTTGCGAGACCACCGAGCTTGCGTTGCGGGCGACGGGCAAGGGCTCGAGCCGGCGCCGTGCCGAGCAGGAAGCTGCACAGAGCGTGCTGGAGGCCCTGGGCTGCGCGCAGGAGAGATCATGACAGACGAATCGATCCTTCCTCCCCCCAATGCAGAGCCGACTGTTCGTTGCGGCTTTGCCGCGCTCGCGGGCCGTCCGAACGTCGGCAAGTCCACGCTGCTCAACGCGCTGATCGGCCAGAAAGTCAGCATCGTGAGCCCGAAGCCGCAGACGACGCGCACCCGCATCCACGGGGTCCTGAACAAGCCCGGGATGCAGATCGCATTCGTCGACCTGCCGGGCATCCACACGAAGCAGACGCGCGCGATGAACCGGTACATGAACCGTACCGCGATCTCCTCGCTGTCGGATGTGGACGTGAACCTGTTCGTGGTGGAGGCCCTGCGCTGGACGGAGGAGGACGAGCGCGTACTCGACGAACTGAAGCAGGCGGGCCTGCCGATCGTGTTGCTGATCAACAAGGTCGACCGCGCACACCCGAAGGAAAGGCTGCTGCCCTTCATCCAGGACCTCACGCAGAAAGCCGACTTCGCCGCGGTGGTGCCGATCTCGGCCACGCGCAAGACGACCCTGGATAGACTGCCCGAGGTGATCGCGAAGTACCTGCCCGAGCAGCCGCGCATCTTCCCGGAAGAGCAGGTCACGGATTCGCCGGATCACTTCATGGCCGCGGAACTCATCCGCGAGAAACTGATGCTGCGACTGCAGGAAGAGCTGCCCTACGGGCTCGTCGTCGAAATCGAGGGCATCGGTGCGTCCGAGGACGAGCCCGGCAAGCTCGTGGTGCAGGCCGTGATCTGGGTCGAGCGCGCAGGTCAGAAGGCCATCGTGATCGGCAAGGGCGGCTCGCTGCTCAAGGAAATCGGCCGCCAATCGCGGCTCGACCTCAACCGTCACTTCAACCAGCCGGTGCACCTCGAGCTCTGGGTCAAGGTCAAGGAAGGCTGGTCGGACGACGAAAGCGCGATGCGCAAATTCGGGTACGAATCATGAGTGGAGCCCGGCGGGTCAACCTCGAACCCGCCTTCCTGCTGCACCATTACCCCTGGCGCGACACGAGCCGCATCCTCGAGTTGATGACGCGCACGCACGGCAGGGTCTCGGTGTTCTCGCGGGCCTCGCGCCAGTCGGGTTCCACGGCGACGGGCGGCGCGCTGCAGCCGTTCACGGAGTCGCTGGTTTGCTGGAGTGGCCGCGGCGAAACAGGGCACCTGACGTCGGCCGAACGTGTTCGCCCACCCGCCACGTTAGCCGGCGATCGCCTGATGAGCGGCTTCTATGCGAACGAACTGCTGCTGAAACTGCTGCAGCGGAATGACCCGCATCCCGTGCTGTTCGATGCCTACGTGATCCTGATCGAGCGCCTTTACGCACCCGACCACGATCCCGGGCGGGCGCTGCGCCTGTTCGAGAAGCGACTGCTCGATGAACTCGGCTGGGGCCTCAACCTCGAGCACGAAGCCACGAGCGGCCAGCCGCTCGAGCCGGCACGCAGCTACCGCTACGGCATCGAGGGCGGTGCGGAGCCGATCGATGGAGTGGCGGAGGGAACCCTGATATTTTGCGGCGCGTCGCTGCTCTCGCTTGCGCGCGAAGAGCTCAACGACCCGCGCAGCCTGGCGGATGCCCGCCGGTTGCTGCGGGCGGCGCTCGACCGGCTGCTCGACGGCCGGCCGTTGCGGACGCGCGAGGTATTGCTCGAAATGCGCGCGCATGCAGGCAAGGCGGACGGAGGTTGATCCTTTGCAGCTGACCCACCCGATCAAGCTCGGCGTCAATATCGACCACGTCGCGACGTTGCGGCAGGCGCGCCGTGCGCCGTACCCCGATCCTTTGCATGCGGCGCTCATCGCCGAGCAGTCCGGCGCGGACAGCATCACGTTGCACCTGCGCGAGGATCGTCGCCACATCCAGGACCACGACGTGCACCGCTTTCGGTCCACATTGCAGACGCGCATGAACCTTGAAATGGCGGCCACCGACGAGATGATCGCCATTGCGCGCCAGGTGCGTCCGCAGGACGTGTGCCTGGTGCCTGAGCGACGCACCGAGGTGACGACCGAGGGCGGTCTCGACGTGGCCGGGCAGAAGGCGCGGCTCAGGGAATGCTGCGCCGCCTTGCGTGAATGCGGCATCCGCGTCTCGATGTTCATCGACCCGGACCCGGCACAGATCGAAGCCTCGCTCGAGATCGGCGCGCCCGTCGTCGAACTGCACACGGGTGCGTATGCGGAAGCGATCGGCGAACACCAGGCAAAGGAGTTGATGCGGCTGGTCCACGGCTCACGCCACGGGGCGCAGATCGGCCTGACCGTGCACGCCGGACACGGCCTGCACTATCACAACGTGCAGCCAGTCGCGGCGATCGCGGATATCGTCGAGCTGAACATCGGTCACGCGATCATCGCGCGTGCCGTGTTCGACGGCCTGGCCGCAGCAGTGCGCGAAATGCGGCGCCTCATGGTCGAGGCCCGCCGCGGCCTGCCCACGAGCGCGCCCTGAGTACCCGCCCATGATCTTCGGCATCGGCACCGACGTCGTGCAGCTCGCGCGCGTCGAAGAAGTCTTTGCACGGCACGGCGAGCATTTCGTGCGCCGGTTGCTGCTGCCCGAGGAAGAGGCGGGGTTCCGCGACTACAAGCGCCCGGTGCGCTTCCTCGCGATGCGGTTCGCCGCCAAGGAAGCCATCGTCAAGGCGCTCGGCACTGGCTTCGCGCATGGCATCTGGATTCGCGACGTCGGCATCGCGCCGAATGCGTGGGGCCGGCCCGAGGTGATCTGGTCCGAGCGCGGGCGCGCGCTCCGCGACAAGCTCGGCGCCGGCGAAGGACACGTGACGCTCACGGACGAGGCGGGTCTCGTGGTGGCCGTCGCGGTGCTGATGAAGCGTGTGGAGCAATCGCAATGAGCATCATCAATAACGTGCTGGCATTCGACATCGAGACGGTCCCCGACGTCGAGTTCGGCCGCCGGCTCCACGGGCTCGAAACCCTGACCGACAAGCAGGTCGGGTACGTCATGCACACGCGGCAGCGCGAGCAGACCGGCAACGAGTTCCTGTCGCTCGAACAGCAGCGCATCGTCGCGATTTCGATCGCGATGCGTTCGCGCGACGGCTTCAAGGTCTGGAGCCTCGGCGAGCCGGATTCGTCCGAGGAAGAACTGGTGCGCCGCTTCTTCGACGGCATCGAGCGCCTCGCGCCGACGCTGGTCAGCTGGAACGGCGCAGGGTTCGACCTGCCGGTGCTGCACTACCGTGCACTGCGCCACAAGGTCCAGGCCCATCGCTACTGGGAGATGGGCGACATGGACCAGTCGTACAAGTGGAACAACTACATCAGCCGGTTCCACTGGCGGCACGTCGACCTCATGGACGTGCTCTCGGGGTTCCAGGGCCGCGGGCGCGTCGGTCTCGACCAGATGGCGCAGCTGCTCGGCTTCCCCGGCAAGCTCGGCTTGTCGGGCGAGGGCATCTGGGATGCGCATCTGCAGGGCCGCAGCGAGGATATCCGCAATTACTGCGAGACCGACGTCGTCAATACGTACCTGATCTACCTGCGGTTCGAGCTGATGCGCGGCCGCCTCACGCACGAGGAGCACGAGCGCGAAATCGAACTCGTCCGCTCGGGGCTGTCGGGAGCGGAGCAGCCGCATCTGCAGGCATACGCGGACGCATGGGCAAAGTGCGGCAGTTGACCAGCCCATGAAGCGCCTGCAGATGGCGCCCGAGGAGGCGGACATCGTCGACCTCACGCACGAGGCGGCAGGCGTCGCGCGTATCGATGGCAAGACGATCTTCGTGGCCGATTCGCTGCCGGGCGAGCGTGTCGTGCTGCGGCGAACGCATCGCCAGCGCAAGCTCGACTATGCGATCACGGAGCAGGTGCTGCGCGCCAGCCCGGACCGCGTGCAGCCGAAGTGTCCTCACTTCGGTCGCTGCGGTGGCTGTGCCTTGCAGCACCTCGCGCCCGACGCGCAACTTGCGTTCAAGCAATCGCAACTGGTCGAGAACCTGTCGCGGCTGGGCGCCGTGCAGGCCGGGCGCCTGCTCGAACCGCTCCGTGGTCCGGTCTGGAATTACCGCAGGCGCGCGCGCCTCGGCATCAAGCTGGTGCCACGCAAGGGCAAGGTACTGGTCGGTTTTCGCGAGCGTTCGTCGCCGTACGTGACCGACCTCCACGAATGCCACGTGCTGGTCGAGCCGGTCGGTGCGTTGATCACGCCGCTCGGACAGATGGTCGAGGGCCTGACCATCGCGAGCCGGGTGCCCCAGGCTGAGGTCGCGGTGTCGGACGACGTCGCGGCGCTGGTGCTGAGGGTACTCGATCCACCGGCACCGGCCGACCTCGAACGGTTGGCGGACTTCGAACGCGAATATTCCGTCCGGATCTACCTGCAACCGGGTGGCCCGGATACCATCGCTCCGCTCGATGCGGCGCACCCGCCGGCGTCGCTCAGTTATCGCCTGCCGGGGCACGACATCGCGATCGACTTCGAGCCGACCGACTTCGTGCAGATCAACGGACCGTTGAACCAGGCAATGATTTCTCGCGCGCTCGAGGTGCTGGAACCGCAGCCGGGCGAAACGGTGCTCGACCTGTTCTGCGGCCTGGGCAATTTCTCGCTGCCGCTCGCCCGGCGCACTGGCCAGGTCGTGGCGGTCGAAGGCGACGCGGGTCTGGTGCAGCGGGCACGTGGCAACGCCGCGCGCAACGGCATCCCTAACGTCGAGTTCCACGTCGCCGACCTGTTCAAGGACGTGGCGGGGCTGCCCTGGACGCAACGGCCTTATGACAGCGTGCTGCTCGATCCGCCGCGGGCCGGGGCCAAGGAGATCCTGCCGGTCGTCGCCGGCAGCGGCGCCAGGCGCGTCGTGTATATTTCCTGCCATTCGGGCAGTCTCGCGCGCGATGCGGGCCTGCTGGTCCGGGAGCATGGCTTCCGGCTGACGGCGGCGGGTGTCATGGATATGTTCCCGCACACGACGCACGTCGAGGCCATGGCGGTGTTCGAACGATGAGGAACGCATGACGGACGACAGTGCACCCGGAGTGACGCGATGACGCTCGGTCCGCTGATGGTCGACGTCGCCGGCTGCGAACTCACCGACGAGGACCGGCGCATCCTGGCGCACCCGTTGGTGGGCGCCGTTATTCTGTTCACGCGCAATTTCGCCAGCTACGAACAACTGGCAGCGCTGGTCCTGGAGATACGGGCGGTCCGTAATCCGCCCTTGCTCGTCACCGTGGATCACGAAGGCGGGCGCGTGCAGCGCTTCCGCCAGGAATTCACCGTGTTGCCGCCGCAGCGCGCGATCGGTCATGCGTACGATCTCGACCCCGAGGGCGGCCGCCGTCTCGCCTGGCAGTGCGGGTGGCTGCTCGCGGCCGAATTGCGCTCGATCGGCATCGACCTGAGTTTCGCACCCTGCATCGACCTCGATTACGGTGTCAGCGAAGTCATCGGCGACCGCGCCTATCACCGCGATCCCGAGGTGGTGTCTCGTCTCGCTGTCGCGTGCATGCAGGGCATGCGCACGGCCGGCATGGCTGCCACTGCGAAGCATTTCCCGGGTCACGGTGCGGTCGTTGCCGACTCGCACAAGGCGCTGCCGATCGACCGCCGGCCGTTGACCGAACTCACCGACGAATTGCTGCCCTACCGGCGCATGATCGCGAACGGCCTGACGTCCGTAATGGTTGCGCACGTGCTGTTCCCCGAAGTCGATGAGGCGCCCGCGGGTTTCTCGGCGCGCTGGATCCAGCAGGAACTGCGCTGGGGCCTCGGCTTCACCGGGGCGGTGTTCTCGGACGATCTCAGCATGGGAGGCGCCGCGTTTGCGGGCACCGTTCCCGAGCGTGCGCGCCGCGCGATCGCAGCGGGCTGTGACCTGCTGCCGATCTGCAATGATCGTCCCGCCGTGCTCGCGACGCTTGCCGAACTCGAAGGTGCGGCAGACCCGCTGAGCCAGGTGCGTCTCGTGCGACTGCACGGCCGGCCGATGCCTGACCGCGAACAACTGCGCAAGACGGCGCAATGGGCCGAATGCCAGCGGGCGCTCGACCATTGCCGTGACGCGCCGAGCCTGCAACTGAACGCCTGACAACGAACCGGGGGCGAGGGGGAGTTCCAGAACGATGAGCGACGCAGCGACCGTGACGACGACCAGCGACGCGCAACTGCTCGGCGAGGTGCTGCGGCACGCGCTCGACGGTATTGCCATCGTCGAATCCCGCGACGGCGTCACCCAGGTGGCGTACGGCAACGCGACGCTCGCCGCGTTGTTGCGCCGCTCGGAAGACTGGGTGGCCGGGCGCCGGCTCGAGGACGTCGAAGTCGAAGCCCCCGCCGATCCCGGTCTGACCACGACGGGCGTGGGCTCCCGCGTCCGGCTGAAGCGCGTCGATGGCACGCTGGTCGAATGCGAGCGCTGGGCCGTCATGCTGTCCGGTGGACGGATGGCGCTCTATTACCGCCCCGTGCCGCGCAATTCGCCAGGCGCGCTCGCTGCGGCGCTCGAGCGCTCCAGCGGCCTAAGCACCGAAGAACAACTGCTCGAGATGCTGGTGCGCGACTGGTCGATCGGCCAGCGCGACGGGCGCAGCGTCACGCTGATGCACTTCGAGATCGATTCCTGGGCCGACTACCTGGACATTTTCGGCCGCGGCGCGAGTGACAATACGCTGCGGCAGGTCGGGCGTACCATCGCCGCCGTGATGAAGCGCGCCAGTGACGTGGTCGCACGTGCGGGCCAGGGGGGGTTCCTCGTGCTTGGCGTCTCGATGGAGGCCGATGCAGCGCTGGGCTTTGCCAACCAGATCGTTGCACGCATCCGCACGCTCGCGATCCACCACCCGCGCTCCGTCACGGGCAAGTTCCTCACGGTGAGTGCGGGCGTGGTGACTGCACAGCCGCCGCGCGGGGCGAGTCACGCGCTGATGCTGGAGGCGACCCAGGTCGCCGTCGGCGAAGCGAAGGCTGGCGGTGGCAATCGTGCCAGCCGTGGGGAAATCTGAACCCTAGTGTCTCGGCACGCACCGAGTGAGTTCGTCGAGCAGCTGCTGCGCAGCGGTGAAGCGCTCCTCGGGGGCGTCCCACTTGCCCGTCACGCGAATCTTCTTCGGGCCGTCGAAGCGCATCGCCCGGTTGCTCTGCTGCAGCAACAGGATGAGCGAGCCCGGGTCGAGCGGGGTCTCGTCGCCAAACGCGACCGACCCGCTGGTATTGCCAAGGTCCATGCGTTCGACGACCAGCGGATTGGCCACCACGCGCAGTCGCGCGATGCGGAAGAGGTTCCTTGCCGGGTCGGGTAACGGCCCGAAGCGATCCATCGTCTCGGCCTGCAGGTCGTCGAGCTCCGTGACCGACTGCACCGACGATATTCGCTTGTAGAGCACGAGCCGTGCATGCACGTCGGGCAGGTAGCCCTCAGGCAGCAGCGACGGCACGTGCAGGTCGATCTCCGGACCGTGGTGCAGCGGTTTCTCGAGCTCCGGTGTCTTCCCGGCCTGCATCGCCTTTACGGCGCGTTCAAGCAGTTCCATGTAGAGCGCGAAGCCGACTTCCTGGATCTGGCCGCTCTGGCCTTCGCCGAGCAGTTCGCCGGCGCCGCGGATTTCGAGATCGTGCGTGGCAAGCACGAAGCCGGCGCCCAGGTCTTCCAGCGATTCAATTGCCTCGAGCCTGCGCGCGGCATCGGCCGTCATGGCGTTTTTCGGCGGCGCGACCAGGTATGCGTATGCCTGGTGATGCGAGCGGCCGACGCGGCCACGCAGCTGGTGCAACTGCGCCAGGCCGAAGCGGTCCGCGCGGTTGACGATGATCGTGTTCGCGGTCGGCACGTCGATGCCGCTTTCGATGATCGTCGTGCAGAGCAGCATGTTGGCGCGCTTGTGGTAGAAATCGAGCATTACCTGTTCGAGGTCGCGCTCGCGCATCTGGCCGTGACCGATCACGATGCGTGCTTCCGGCACCAGCTCGGTCAGCTGCTGTGCCATCTTGTCGATCGTCTCGACGCTGTTGTGGACGAAATACACCTGGCCGCCGCGGCGCAGTTCGCGCAGGCACGCCTCGCGCACGGTGGGGTCGCTCCATTCGGTCACGAACGTCTTGATCGAGAGTCGCGCAGCCGGCGGCGTCGTGATCAGCGAAAGATCGCGCAGACCGCCCAGTGCCATGTTGAGCGTGCGCGGGATTGGCGTGGCCGTCAGCGTCAGCACGTCGACCTCGGCGCGGAGCGACTTGAGTCGCTCCTTGTCGCGCACGCCGAAGCGGTGCTCCTCGTCGATGATGACGAGACCCAGGTCCTTGAACTTGACGCCCGGCTGCAGCAACCGGTGGGTGCCGACGACGATATCGACCTTGCCGGAGGCCAACCCGTCGAGCGCCACCTTCGACTGCGCGCCCGCGCGGAAGCGTGACAGCAGTTCGATCTTCACGGGCCAGTCGGCGAAGCGGTCGGCGAACGTTTCGTAGTGCTGCTGCGCCAGCAACGTCGTCGGCACGAGCACCGCGACCTGCTTGCCGCCCTGAACCGCGACGAATGCAGCGCGCAACGCGACCTCGGTCTTGCCAAAGCCGACGTCGCCGCAGACCACGCGGTCCATCGGCTTGCCCGAACGCAGGTCCTCGATCACGGCCTGGATGGCGGTCAACTGATCGACGGTCTCCTCGAACGGGAAGCCGGACTCGAACGCACGCACCTGCTGGTCATCCACCTGGAACGCGTGGCCTGCGCGTGCAGCGCGACGTGCATAGACGTCGAGCAGCTCTGCCGCCGCGTCACGAATCTTTGCAGCCGCGCGCGCACGCGCCTTCGCCCACTGCTCGCCGCCGAGCTTGTGCAGCGGTGCGGACTCTGCGGGCGCACCGGTATAGCGACTGATGCGCTCGAGCGCCTGGACGGGCACGTAGAGCTTGTCGCCCTCGGCGTATTCGAGCACGAGGAACTCGGCGGTCATGCCGCCCGCATCCATCGTCGTGAGGCCGGTGTAGCGGCCGACGCCGTAATCTTCGTGCACGACCGGGGCGCCCGGTCGCAGGTCCGCCAGCTGTTGAATGATCTTCGCGGGATCGCGGTCGGTGCGACGGCGCCGCCGCTCCTGGCGGGCACGCTCACCGAACAGCTGTTCCTCGGCGTAAATCGTGACGGCGGGATCGCGCAGGCAGACGCCTGAAGCGAGCGGAGCGACAGTAAGGGCGATCTGCGCGTCCGAATCGAGGAATTCCTGCCAGTTGCCGACCACCTTGGCCGTGATGGCGTAGGGCCGCAGCAGTTCGAGCAGCAGTTCGCGACGGCCGGCCGATTCGGCGGCCAGCAGCACGCGCCCTGCCGTGTAGCGCAGCTGGTCCGCGAAGGCGTGCAGAGTCTCTTCGCGGCGCTGGTCGATGCGGGCGGACGGTGCGGGTTCGGTCCGGAAGTCCACCACCGGCACGGGCTGCGGGGGAACCGCTGCGGGCACGCCGGTGTGCGCGGGAATCGCCGGCGCCGGCCCGAGCAGGATGTGCGGCAACGCGGTCGTCGCGGCGAGCCACTCGTCCACCGGCACGCAGATTTCGGCCGGGTCGAGCACGGGATGCTCGATGTCGTACCGCCGCTCCTCGAAGCGTTCGACCAGCGAGCGCCAGGCATCGCGCAGGCCGCCGTCATGCTCGGATGGCAGGATCACGGTCGCGCGCGCAGGCAGGTAATCGAGCAGCGTGGCGGTCTGCTCGAAGAACAGTGGCAGGTAGTACTCGATGCCGGCCGGGGCGAGACCCTCGCCGACGTCGCGATAGAGCGGCATGCGCGTCAGGTCACCCTCGAAGCGCGTGCGGAAGCGGCGCCGGAAGTCCTTGATCGACTCGGGCGACAGGCTGAATTCGCGGGCCGGCAGCAGGTCGAGCCGTGGCAGCTTCTCGAGCGAGCGTTGCGATTCGGCGTCGAAGGTGCGGATGCTGTCGATGACGTCGTCGAACAGGTCGATCCGCAGCGGCGACTCGCTGCCCATCGGAAACACGTCGAAGAGCGAGCCACGGATGGCGAAGTCGCCGGGCTCACCCACCTGCGGCACGCTGGCATAGCCGGCACTCGTGAGCCGCAAGCGGAATTGCTCGAGGTCGAGGGCTTCGCCGGCCTTGAGGCTCAACGCATGGCCGTCAATGAACGTGCGTGGCGGCAGGCGCTGCAGGGCAGTCTGCACGTCGACGATGACGATGCCGCGCTGCAGCGCGGGCAGACGCGCCAGAGTGCGCAGGCGTTGCGAAATGATGTCCGGATGCGGCGAGAACTGGTCGTACGGCAGCGTCTCGTAACCGGGGAAGCCGAAGACAGGGACTGCACCCGCGCAGAAGAAAGCGAGTTCTTCCTCGAGGCGTGCGGCCGTCGCCGCGTCGTTTGTCACCAGCAGTACCGGCCCCGGTGCCTGCGTGGCGGCGCGCGCAACCTGCAGGGCCGTGGCGGCCCCGGTCAGGCCGACCCAGCGCAGGCTTGGATGTTCGTTCGTGGGCAGCAGGGCGGGTGGGTCGACGGGCATCGGATTCCAACGGGCAACAGGCGCTGCTCTCCCGCGCCTGGACGCGGCAGAGATTCGCAGAGCGGACGTCGACGGGGTTTCGGCCCGCCCTTGGCCCGGCGCGCAGGCCGGACGCCCCCGCTTCAGGCGGGGGAGGCGGTAATTCTAGCGGTTCGGCTCAGCGGCGGAGCGTGACGGCGTGTACGACGTGGTCGTACTCGAAGAAGACGACCTTGTCCGCATAGACCCACCGTGTGATCGGCGGCTGTCCGACCGCGGCAAATCGCTCGGAGGGTGCGCCGAACTGGCGTTCCACCTGTGCCATCGTCTGGCCGCGGCCGGGCGTTGCCACCGCGGTCGCGGCAGCAGGCGGATTCGCCATGTCGAGGGTCTGGGCGGGCAGGGCCGGCGCTGTCGCAAGTCCGGCCAGGCAGAGGCTGATTGCCGTGAATTTTTGCGTGCGCATGCTGACGTGTCTCCGATGAGGCCCACCGAACTATAGCATTCGACGCGCGGGAGCCAGAGCGTCGCAGCCTAATACCTTGTTCCAGTTCACTATCTGGCCCGGCGGGAAACGTGCAAAGCCGGGCTGCGCCGGGTAGCCTTGCGGCCTCCCGTCCCATGCGAGCCTCGATTCACGGTGTTCCACCCGTTGCCCGTCTTCGTTGGCCTGCGTTACGTCCGCACCCGCAGGCAGGGCTTCTTCGTCTCGTTCATCTCCTGGATTTCGATGGCCGGGGTCTGTCTCGGCGTCGCGGCGCTGATT